>CAZRIR010000131.1:0-6635 GCA_964600195.1 uncultured archaeon
ATTTTTGTGAGATTTTGTGGCATTCTTAGTTTAAATGATTCAAAATTTTGATTAGCCAATAATATTAATATTTTTACCGCATTTCTCATTCTTCTATTGTTTGTAAGTTCAAATAACTCTATTAACTTGTCAGCAAGATTTAAATGAACACTTAAAAGCTTTTTTTCACTTTCAATATATGCTCTGAATGCATATGGCAATATATCAAAACCATATCCTAGATGTGGGTGTTTAAATGGAAGATATCCTTCCATATAATAAAATTCTGGTGGGATTTCATCAAATAAAATTCTTCCTTCCCGACGTAATGTTTCAAATAATGAGGTTTGTGGAACTGGTTTATATGTACCAAAAGATATCACATCTGACTCATATTCACATTGATTTTTAATGTCTTTTATGATATTTTCTTTAGTATGCAAAGGTAATCCCAATATACTTGTATGATAGGTTATAATATTATTTCGGTTTAATCTTCTTATAATTTTTTTAGCATTTCCTCTATTTTTTGAGTATCCCTCATTTAGAGTACTCTCAATTCCGTAATTTAAACCAAAAAATTTTAAAGGAGATTTTTTTTGAATTCTTTCGATATCAAATGTATTAATATGTCCTAATGAGCCAGGTCCCATAATAAATATATTATTATCAATAATATGTGGATTTTTAAGAAAGTAATCAAAAATTTTTTTCCATCTTTGCTCAGGATAAAACGCATTTGCATCACATAAGTAAACTATTAAATCTCTGTTAGATTTTGAACTTATATCTTTAAAAAATGAAATAATACGTTCTGTACTATATAAAGGGGTATAAGAAAAAAATTTATGGGTTGAGCAAAAATCGCAATTTTGAGGACATCCTAACTGAGTAATTAAATAGGTAGCATTGAAAGGAAATGGAAAATTAACAACATTTCCTATCATTCTAGGGATTCTAAAATTTTTTCCACTTAAAAGTGGTAAATTGAATTTATTTCTTATAAAATTAACACCATCTCCTATACAAAGATTAGAAGGTTTTATTAAATCTTGAATCTGGGGATATAACACACCTAATCCACCTACTAACAGTTCTAAATGAGAGAATTCAGATTTAATAGTATTAATAAGTTCAATTGAATTATCCATGCTAATAGCGTAGCAACTAAGAGCAATATGTGTTAAATCATCATATTTATTTAATAAATTATATAACTGTGTTTTTGTACATATATCATCAAATACAATAGTATCTATTTCTGGAAGATTATGTGCTATAAAATGACCTTCTACATTCACATTTGTATTGACTAATGAAGGTATAATTTCTTTGTTTAAAGGATTTAATTTTTTTCCATACTCCGAAAAAGCATTAACTATTGATTTTTTATTTATATAAGGATTATTATCATATTTTTCATTAAGAAGTACATCTTGTGCAATTAATTCTGTTACGATTTGCCCTGTAGTGATTCCTTTTATAAAAAGTATTTTTCTCTCCATTATTATATTTTACTTTTATTTAATTTTTCATTTAATTTTTGAAGTTCCCATTAAAATTGCGTCATTAGATTTTAAATAAAATGGTAAAAAAGCATAAAAATTGAACTTTAGATCTAATAGAATCTCTTGCAATGAAGCATCGTTAATATCAACAATTATAGAAAATGAGGTGATATTTAAAGAATCTAAAAATCTATCTACCATTTTTCTCAATATAATATCTTTTAACTCTAATGATAAATCTTTGGTAAATTTAAAATCATACCATGAATAAGTATAGCTATTTTCAAAATATTCACCACATTTAATATTATCAATAAAAATAGAATATTTAATTGGAAAAACTGTATTGTTTTGTTTTATAATTATATTATAGTTAAAATTATTGACAAAAATTCTTGATAATGATTTATTTTCCATTATATATCTTCTAAATTGTAAATGGTCTATGATTTTTTTTATCTTTTTTAAAATTTCAAAGTGAGGAGTTATTGTTAACGGAGGAGAATCAAATGCTACCATACAATATATTTCAAAATTATTTCCAATATCGTAGGGAGGTACAGTTCCAACCTTTATAAATTTGAATTTGTTCAATATTTTTAAAATTGGAAGATTAGTGGGATCTATAAAAGCAAATATACTTCTAAAATCTGTTTCTCGAAAATTATCAATCTCTTTTATCATTGAAGTACTTAATAATATCATTAATCCCATATTCCTATATTCTTGTTTGATCATTGTTAATTTTAAAATTACATGGTTATTTTCTATAATTGCTGCCATTTGGGCAATTAATTTATTCTTTAAGAAGATTCCTTTCCAAGCTAGGCCTTTTTCATAATTTATTAATCTTATATAATATTCAATAACATTACTATTGTAAAATTCTTTTTCTAAATATTTGCTTCCATAAATCTCTCTTATTAAATTAATTACATCATTAGTATTTTCAAATGAAATTTTTTTAATTTCTAATTCCTTTAAAATTTCTTTTTTTGTGATAGATTTTATAATATCATCCCTCACTACTTTTCCTTCTAGGTATATAATTTATCTATAACTTATATAAGTTTTATGCATGTAGAAATATTTAATTATCTTTTTGATATCAAAAAACTTGTTTAATACATTACCTTAAATTAGGTTATATCTTTAAATATTTAAGTATACCTTTCATTATACATAAAATAATAATAAAACACTTTTTTTTTCCCATATAAAGTTCGATTGAAATATATAGTGAAAGTAATCCTAATTTTAATAAAAAACGATTCAATTTTACCTCTTTTAAAAAAAAAAACCATATTTAATAATTTTGTATATTTTTAAGAATAGAAAATTATGACTAAATTAATTTAAATATAATTTGAAATATAAAAATAATAAGAAAAAAAAACCTTATACTATACTTACAGACAAAGGGGTCAAAATATTGGTAATGAATATTCCAGGTAACGAAATCATTGAAGCAGAACATAACTTTCAGTGTGAAATCTGCAAGCAAAAAATCCACAAGGTTGAAATAGGGAATAGTTTCAAGATTACCCATGGATGCTTGAAAAAGGGTATTTTTATAGAATTTACTTCTCCAAAATACGTGCATGCAAAGTGTTTCAAATAAATTGAAATACAAATAACTTGAGATACTTTTCCTATTCAATTCTTTTTCTTATATATCCTACGGAATAGGAAAACTATCTTAAAAGTTAGTTTTTAATTCAAAATTTGGTGGAAATTAAGGTTTTAGACTAAAATTTTATACAAATCAAAAACAAATTCCTTTTAAAATTCAATATTCGAAAAAAATATACTTTTTAGATTCGATTTTGTCGGCACCTATTGACTAAATTCTCCTAAATTTATTTCAACATGTATTTAATTCATTAATCGTAATTAATTATAAGATCTGGCTTTAACTTTTGGTTAATCAATTCAAATTGCTTACATTTTTCTATCTTTGAAGTATATAATTGGATGAATATTGATTAATTTAGTTTAAATAAAAGTTTTTTCATCAATTTTACAAGAATTTTGGGATATTTAATATAGATTAATACCAAACGAATAGATAATTTCTTGAATTCAAAATTGATAGTTAACGAATTTCATAATAGCATTCCTAATTTTGCGTGTGAGATCTGTGGACTCAAATTAGACGAAAATAAAATGAGTGATCTCATAATATTTGCACGTGGAGAAATTGGAAATGATCAAGAAAAGAGCTTCACTTTCAGTGAAAGAACGCATGCAATTTATATTCATAAACAATGCATGAAATTACTCATAAACACGAAATTTGGAAAAATAGTAAGGAATTACTTTAATAATTCTATTTAATTTTAAAGATTATACCTTTTTATGAAATTTTGTTGTTTTTAGTAAGTAACTTCATTAATTTCAATAAATACAGTGTAAAGTTGCTTATATTTAAAAGATAAATAAAAAGTAAGAGCAAATCTATCCTGTAAATCATGATTTGCTTTTAAGAGTGCTCTTATGGTATTTTTGACCTGGTTTAAGTAAAGTAAAACTTTCACCTTGTTCATTTTTTACTTTTTTATAAAACTCGCAGTTCATGCAGGAGAAATATTTTTCTACATGATCACCTTGAACAATCCCGCCGCAAAATGTTCCTGCCACGGCCCAACATATTCTTCCTGCGCTATTTCCTCCATTTTGACCAGAATTAACGATATCCGTTGATGCGGGACATTCTCCAAATTCATGAACATTAATTCCACCTGGTAGTCGACCACATTGATGAAATTCCCAACAATTTTGCTTTTTTTGCATCATAATATATCCCGAATTTTTAATCAAAATTAGCAAATATAAAGATAAGTGCAATTATGGCACAAATTGAATCAAAACAATTTATTTTTAAGTGACTGAGATATCAGTTCGTGAAACCGTTCTTTCACATAAATTTATCAATACAGTAGTAATACGTGAATATTACCAAGATAATATAAGACCATTTTGTTTGTAGATGAAATTAAAAAAAATAATTTAGTGCCAAATATTTCCGCACTTGCCACACTTGCATTTTTTTCCATAAACACGAGGATAATCGGAAATGATATTTTTTTTATCTATCGTTTCATGAATCATGTTCTTATCATCATTTCCACATTTCGGGCATTTACGCCGACATGTCGAATCCGGATCAGTTTCATCCTTTTCATTGCACACATTATCGGAATTTGCACTCTGTGTTGCAATGCCCTTTCTTAATGAATGTATTTTTTCCTCTTTGGAAGCAAGTTCCTCCCGTAAAATAGTAATTTCCTCCATGAAAGGTTTTGTCATTGCCATGACTTGTTCTTTCGTGAACAAATTTCCGTCATCAAATTCCTGAATTTCTTGATGTCGAATTTGCAAGCCTTGATCAATGTATAAAATTGCAAGGACCTCTTTTACCTCATTTCCATTAATAATAGAATCGTGAAGAGTAACGTAGGGAAAAGGATACTTTTTTCTCCCTTCAGTGATATTCTTATTTAACTCAATTTTATGAGTGGTCCCGCATATTTTACAATTATAATGTCGAGTGATAAAATCTTCATCTACCATATACAGTCATAATATAAAAATAGACTTATAATTGTTTAGTATTCTCTCCAAGTGTGTTTGCATTTAGTGCATCTAAAAAAACTTGTAGAGGGTTCGTCAGCGCTCCTTGTCTGTTCTTGCCAAGCTTCAGCTTCTCCATGCTTGCATTTAGGACATTGTCGGGTGACAATTGGGTGCACTGAGATTTTATCTTTATTTGAAACAACGATTAAATTGTCATCTAATGCTTGTTTTTTTTCTTGAATGCTCCTTTGCATCTCGTCTGAATTATTTTTGACCTCTTTTTTATAACCACACCGGCATGCTAAAAAGGTTTTTCCATCATAAACTTTCTTACGCAATAAGCTCGAGCATTCTGGGCAAAATTCTACCATGATTAATGCAATCTTTACTGATTCAATAGTTCTTTTTTTATTTCGTATAATTTTTCATAGTAAGTAAAGTTTAACTTCTTCATGTCTTGAATAAATTCGGGTTGAATTGACATTTCCCCGGATAATTGAATTTCTAAATTTCCTATAACATTGACAAGATCATCATTATTAAATATGAAATCAAAACCTTTAATATTTACGTCTATCTTTCCCGTTGTGTCATCCAAAATGAATTTATCTTCTACGATTAATTCTTTTATATATCCCGTAACTTGGATTTTAACATCATTCTTTTTGATATCTTTTATCATTCTTTGTATTGCTGTTTGAAGTTCCATTGTTTTAAATACCTATAATTAATGGTTTACATATGTAAATTTGTGCTTGATATAAAAAATTATTCAAATTCGATAAAAATCATTAATTTGAAAATGTTAAACTCGAAATTCATGCTAGAAATTGAAATGATATTCTTAAAACTAATGTTTAATTCTCAAATTTAACCTTTTTTTATCTATTAAATTTTGGATTTAGATAAATTAATAAATCTGAAGAAAATTAATATAAATAAAAGAATTTAGAGAATATTTGTGATATAAGCGTACGGAAAAAAAAAACAAATAATATCTTTAAATAATAAATCAACATAACCTTTTTATGTAGAATAATAAGGTAAAGAGGGATTTGAAAAATGGAAAGTACACTCTTGATAGGGAAATCACTTGTATTGGATCCAGAACGGAAAAATCCTTTCAGTAATTCGACTTCAATTTTTTGTAGGGGGTGTTTGAACGAAATAAAAGCAGAAGATCTAGAGAAAGCATTTAAAATCTCTTTTGGAATCACGATTGATGATGTTTTTTTCCCAGAGAAAAGAACTTATTACTATCATGTTGATTGTTTACAAGGAAAGCATAAAAAAGGGAAAAAATCCAATAAAGCTAAATAAATTAGGTTTAAATACGTTGATTTACATTGTTTAATTGAAAAGTAATAATATTTTTTAAAACAAGTGATATCTGTTGAATGATGAAATAAAGAAGACCGTCACTCTTGATCCTGAACGGAAAAATCCATTTAGCCCAATAAGAGGCATTACTTGCCGAGCATGTAAAAAACCTATTACTGAGGAAGATTTAAAAAATGCCATAAGAGTCAATGCCGGAATGTCTGTTGATGATACTTTTTTTCCCGAAAAAAG
>CAZRIR010000132.1:0-4328 GCA_964600195.1 uncultured archaeon
AAAATGAAAAAAGTCCTTATTTACTCCAGCATGCAGATAATCCTGTAAATTGGTATCCGTGGGGTCAAGAAGCATTTGAAAAAGCCAATGCAGAGAATAAACCCATTTTTCTCTCAATTGGATATTCAACATGCCATTGGTGTCACGTAATGGCTCACGAATCGTTTGAAGATCCGGAAGTCGCTCGATTGATGAATGAAATATTCGTATCAATTAAAGTCGACAGGGAAGAACGTCCCGACATCGATAGTGTCTACATGACCGTCTGTCAAATGATGACGGGCACTGGAGGATGGCCGATGACCATATTCATGACTTCCGAAAAAAAACCATTTTTTGCGGGAACTTATTTTCCTAAAAATAGCCGATTCGGGAGGATAGGTCTCATTGATTTGATAATTCGAGTGAATCAAATGTGGGCATCTCAAAAGGGAGAACTCCTCGATTCAGCTGATCAAATATCGCGAACCTTACAAAATATCACTTCAGAAGCTCCTGGAGATAAGTTCAATGAAATTATACTAAAAAAAACCTTCCAATTATTAAAAATTCGGTATGACCCAAAAAACGGTGGATTTGGAGATCAACCCAAGTTTCCCACGCCCCATAACTTATTTTTTCTTCTAAGGTATTGGAAACGTACGGGAGATGCCATGGCATTGGAAATGGTGGAAAAGACTCTTAAAGCGATGAGACAAGGAGGCATATATGACCACGTGGGATTTGGTATTCATCGCTATTCTACGGATTCTACTTGGCTAATTCCACATTTTGAAAAAATGATTTATGACCAAGCATTAGTTGCAATGGCATACACTGAAGCATATCAAGCTACAAAAAATCAGTCTTATCGGGAAGTTGCGGAAGAAATTATTACTTATGTCTTGAGGGACATGACTTCTCCTGAAGGAGGGTTCTTTTCAGCTGAGGATGCGGACTCTGAAGGAGAAGAGGGTAGATTTTATGTGTGGTCTAAAGAAGAATTTGAACAAGTGCTTGATAAAGATACGGCGGAAATCGCAATTTATGTTTTCAACCTTCAAGAGGGTGGAAATTATTTAGAGGAATCTACTAAAATTCATACAGGCCATAACATTTTGCATTTAAAAAACTCACATGATAAAATTGCTGAACGATTAAAGCTTTCTGAGCCGGAATTACGATCAAGGATCGGAAATATTCGAGTAAAACTCTATAATATCCGGGAAAAACGTATCAACCCCCATAAAGATGATAAAATTCTCACGGACTGGAATGGATTGATGATAGCCGCATTAGCTAAAGCTGGTCGAGTATTTAAAAATCAATTTTATATCGATATTGCTGAGAAAGCGCTAGGTTTTATAATTTCCTCTTTATCAAGAGAGGATGGACAATTATTACATCGGTATAGGGAAGGAAATGCAGAAATTAATGCATTTTTAACAGATTATTCTTTCATGATATGGGGATTACTTGAACTTTATGAAGCAACCTTTAACATCAGATATATCAAGCAAGCATTAGATTTCCTCAAAATTCAAAATGAGAACTTTTGGGATGATTATATTGGGGGTTATTTCTTCACATCTAATGAGGATGAAGAATTGCTTACCCGTCAAAAAAACATCTATGATGGAGCGATACCATCTGGTAATTCTGTTGCTCTTTTAAATTTATTGAGACTGGGGCAAATAACGGGAGATCCAGGATTAGAAGAAAAAGCTGACATACTTAGTCGAGTATTTTCTGAAAAAGTTGAGAGCAATCCTGATGCATATACCCAATTGATGGTTGCTGCAGATTTTGCCATTGGCCCGAGTTATTCGCTTGTTGTCGCAGGAAAAACCAATAATGATGACACGATCAAAATGATTGAGACCATTAATGATAATTATATTCCAAATAAAGTCTTCATTCAACGCAAAACGGAGCAAAATCCACCAGATATTGACTGTATTTCCAACTTTGTTCAATATTTTGAAGATGAAGGAGGAAAAGCAACGGCATATATTTGCATTAATAAAACCTGTAAACCTGCAACGCAAGATTTAGATAAAGTTATCGAGTATCTAAAGGCAGAATGGTGATTGTAATACATTACAATCGATATTATACCTTAATTTTAATTCTTTTATCTCCTCTATTCAGGAATAAATTGATGATAATAAAAACCAATATTAACATCTCGATTACCTTTTTAAAGAAAGGAGATTATCCGAAAGGATTATAAAAAATAAAAAAAACATTTTTGATATATTGATGGTATTGTACCATTGAGATTAATCCCCCAATTATTGGTGATGGAAAAGATGTCAAAACTAGCATGCTCTGTCTGTGGTCGAGAAGTTGATGTTCCTGAATGTTGTAATCAATCAATGATAGTGAAAAATAATATCTTATGTTGTTGTACTGATTCATGTCATCATCAGAACATACCGATATGTTGCGGTCAACAAATGAATTATATTTAATGTAATTTACTTTAACTTTTTTTACTTGTCATTTCCTTTATCCTTGTTCTTAATGTGACTTCTGTAATTTTCGATATTTTTGCTATTTCCGTCTGTTTTCTTTGTTCTCCTGTATTTTTTGCAGCAATATATACAGCTGCCGCTGAATACCCTTTAGGATCCTTACCGCTAATAGAAATCCCCTTTTTTAAAGCTTCTGAAAGAATTTTCAATGCTACTTTTTGGGTCTCATGAACTAATCCCAATTCATTACAAAATTTTATTACTAACTGATCTGTCGTGATTGGTTTATAGGAATATTTTAGCTCTGGAAGAACTTCACGAAGAAGTAGAGCAATGGAACGAACTACAGTTTTTCGTGAAATCATGATCGCATCACTGATATCTTCTAATAATTTCGGAAATTCATGCATCCTAATGGAAATATACATTGAAGCAGCTAAGATTGCTTCAATTGATCGACCCATTGTTAATCTTTTTTTGGCAGCATGAGTATAAATCCTCCAAGCGATTTCAGAAATATGAATTGGGACATTTAATTTCGATGATAGTTCTTTTAGAATAGGTTTTGCCACCCAATAATTTCTTTCAATGCTGGAGACTAACGAATTCTGAATCTTAGATAACCTCATATACAATGTTCTTTGTTCGGCATCAAGAGTATTCCCTTTAAAATCTATATTTGTAGCTGGAAGGACAGTTCTAGAGCCAAAATCTCTCCATCTTGGTTCTGTCTGTTTTCTTTCATTTACTTCTTTATTGCTATAGGCTCTTCTTTCTTCATCTACGAGATAAACATCAAAAATCATTCCACAATTTACACATACCTTAGTACCATCTATAACATTAACATGCTTATTATTGCAGCACAATTCTTCTATTTCAATATTAATGTCTTGTGATTTTTTATATAATACCATAATTTTTCATCCTCTTCATAATGTTATTTTTTTTAATTATTAATCTTGATATGAATAAATTTAATATAGTTCCGTCTTACAAATTTTATATCCTCAAATAGAAGTGATAGGTTTAACAACTCATTCATTAATTATTATTCCATTATTTTTTTAACTGTATATTCAAGATATACTAAGCTTGATGAAATATCCTTAATTTCATTATTAAGTTCGATATTGAAAAATGTTTCTAAATAATATTCTATCATTGAAGTAAAAAATTCTGAAAAACCCTCATCTAAATCATGTAAACCCTTGATTTTTAAACGATCTTTCTTCACAATAAAATCAATTTTATTAAACCATCTAAAACCAGCATTACCTAGTAAATTGATTAAATTTTTAGTATAAATCCTAAAATTTTTAAAATCCATTTCTACGGGGATATTATATCTCGTAATATCTGCCAACAGGTCTGCAGTATCGATAGCTAGTGAACTTAATAAATCTTCATTAGCTTCAGATAAAAATTGAGAAAATATAGATTTGAGGATTGATTTAGTACTGATTATCATTTTATTTGTCTTTCTAAATGATTCTAAAGTAATCCAATTTTTTACTGCTTGTTTAGCTATTAAACTACGTGATCTATTTTCATCTTTGGCAATCTTTTCTAGCTTAATGATATCGTGCTCAGAAAGTCTGAATCCCAAAAAATTGTTTATTTTTTCAGATTTTTTAGTTGACACTATTTAAAACCTCCGTAGAATCGGTGATTGTAAAAATAATATATATTATATATATACGATAACATTGTATATAAAGTTATCAATTGAAAACATTTAAATAATTTGATCACAATAATAACAATAAATATTTAAAAAAATAAAAAAATAATAAAATCAAAATGGGAGGTAATCTCAATGGTAAATGATTGGTTTGATGGTCCTAAGAAAAAAGTCTCCGATGATGATGA
>CAZRIR010000132.1:4428-6632 GCA_964600195.1 uncultured archaeon
CAATGGTAAATGATTGGTTTGATGGTCCTAAGAAAAAAGTCTCCGATGATGATGATGATGACGATGATGATGAAGACTGGGATGATGACGATGATGATGAAGACTGGGATGATGACGGTGATTACGAAGACTTTGATGATTTTGAAGATTAATAAAAACAATCTTTGAAATAAAAAAACCAAAATCAAAGAGTTTTTTTTAGAGATATTTTTTACAATTTTTATTCAAAAAAATAACCTGGTTAGAGGCAAAATAAAAAAAATGCTAAATGATGATAATGATAATAAATCTGAGTGTTTAGAGCCAAAATTTAATATAATTAAGGAGTTAAATGCGAAAATTAAAGGCGATCGTGTGATTAAAAATTCTACTCCTTCATGTCTTGGCCCAGTCTCAAATTTGGAAGAACATGTTAAAAGTTCTTGGTGGAATAACATCTTTAATGAATTTTATCTCAAAACGGATGGAGATGTCGTTGAAGATAATTCAATTACTTCAAAAGAGATCGATAAATTTTCAGAAATTCTAAATTTCCAACAAAATAACAAGATTCTTGATCTTTGCTGTGGTCAAGGAAGGCATTCTCTTGAATTAGCAAGAAGAGGATTTAATCATGTAGAAGGAATTGATAGATCCCAATATCTAATCCAGCGCGCTAAAAAACGTGCCAAAAAAGAGGGATTAATTGTTAAATTCAAGCATGGTGATGCACGTAGATTACCTTTTCCTCCAGATAAATTCGATAATGCGATGATTTTGGGAAATAGTTTTGGCTATTTTGAGTCGATTAAAGATGATTTGAGAGTATTAAAAGAAGTATTCAGAGTTTTAAAACCATGGGGGCATATTTTAATTGATTTAACTGATGGTGAGTATTTAAGTAAAAATTTTCAATCAAGATCATGGGAATGGATTGATAAAGATTATTTTGTATGCCGAGAACGTTCATTATCACTCGATTGTCAAAGAATGATTTCTCGGGAAGTAATAACCCATGTAAATGATGGGGTTCTGGTTGATCAATTTTATGCTGAACGACTATACTCTAAAGAAAAAATCGAAGAATTATTGAGAAATGCAGGCTTTTCAGAAATTATTTTTCATGGAACCTTTATCCCAGATTCAAAACGAAATCAAGATCTAGGTATGATGGAACAAAGGATTATCGTATCAGCAATAGTTCATAAGCAATGGACGGACGTGAAGTCTGAAGGAAAGAAGAATATAAAAAATGTTGCAGTCTTAATGGGAGATCCAAATAAACCAGATATTTTAAAACCAAAACACGTATTTGATGAGGATGATTTCTATACCATTGACCAATTAAAGTCGGCTCTTCGAGATATAAATGGTTATCATTTTGATTATATAGTAAATCATGATACTTTAATCTATGATCTTCAAAAAGCCAAAGGAAAATATGATTATATACTTAATTTGTGCGATGAAGGTTATTTAAATGATGCTTTAAAGGAATTACACGTCCCTGCTTTGCTTGACATGCTTGGTTTTCACTATACAGGAGCTGGACCTCAATGTCTTGCCCATTGTTATGATAAATCATTAGTAAGAGGGATCGCAAAAGAGATTGGAGTACCGGTTCCCGAAGCGATATTGATAAAACCTAGTGATATTGTATATGACTTACCCTTATTTTTCCCAGTTATCGTGAAACCAAATTTTGGAGATTCAAGTTTCGGTATTACTCAGAAATGTGTAGTATATAATGGTGAACAATTAACTAATGCAATTACAGAAATACGTGATAAATTTGGATATGATAAACCAATTTTGGTTGAAAAACTTCTTACGGGGAAGGATTTAACAGTAGGAATTATTGGAAATCCTCCTGAAAATTATACAATTTTACCAATTTCAGAAGATGATTATTCCGAATTACCTCCAGAGCTCCCAAAAATTTGTGGATATGAAGCAAAATGGGACCCCGAATCACCATATTGGAAAATAAAATCGATACCTGCAGAATTACCTGAAGAAACAGTTCATATTATACAATCTAGTAGTGTGAAGCTTTTTGAACGGTTAGATTGCCGAGACTATGCACGGTTTGATTGGAGACTAGATTCTGAAGGAAATCCAAGACTTCTAGAAGTAAATCCTAATCCTGGCTGGTGTTTTGATGGTCATCTCTCAAAAATGGCTCAATTTAATGGATTATCTTACGCAGAAATGCTAAAAGCGAT
>CAZRIR010000133.1:0-6610 GCA_964600195.1 uncultured archaeon
TTAAATTAGATTAATTGCGTATTTTTATATCATTAATGATACTGTAAAAAATGTTTCTATTTTTAAAAAAACTTGAATTTAAATATAAAGGTTAAAAACCAATTATTCAAATTATTTTACTACGATTAAATAATTTCGGTGGTATTTTAAGATATTTTATATCAGGAGATCCTAGAGTTAAAGCACATAAAATCTTACCACTTACTCCCGCAGTTTCCATGATACTTGGATCCATCTCAGAGGCGATTTGGGCTTGTCCAATATAACACGTTCCATATCCCAAAGTTTGAGCCATAATTCGTCCATATGATATAATATTAGCGATATTAAAATAATTAATTTTCAATGATATTTTTGTATGTATGATAATTACATGTGGAGCGTCAAAAAAGACTGGAGCATTATCATATCTTTTCCATTGATTATTAAATATTCTTTCAAAATAGGATGCAGATCTTTTATCTCTCTTTATAGTTTCTAATATAGCATCAGACAATTTTTTAATTCTTTCTGAATCTGATATAATTGTGATATTTTCTGATTGAAGATTTGCTCCAGTGGGTGCAAAATGCATTGCTTCTATTATAACCTTGAGCTTATCATCTGGAACTTTACTTTTTTTATATCTCCTTACGGATCGTATTGATTGAAGGAATTTATATAGTTGTTTATGGGATATGAATGTTTCGGGATTCTCGATTCCTTTAAAAATCTGTGTTTCTCCCATATTTTCATATATTATCGCATCAACTGGACATACGGATATACAATGGCCGCATTTAATACAATTATTATTTGGATCAATGAAAATAATTTTTTTATTTGGATCGTCTTCATATAGATAATTTGGACACTCCATCAAGCATTCTTTACAAGTAATGCATTTGTCGTAATCAATTCCTAAAATAGTCATTGTTTTTCGATATTTCTCATTTATTGAAATAAAGGTTGATAATTGTATAACATTAAATTTTATTAGAATTAAATGATATGTTTTAATAATTTTCATAAAACAGATAATTAAAAAGTTCTAAAATTAAGAAAAAATATTGAAAGAGAGAAAGCTCGTTTAAAATGAAGGAATATATTGAAAATTTTAAAAATTTGATAAGCGGAATTGAAAAATGTAAGGATTATTTCATAAAAAATGTACAACAATCTCTTTCTCCTGTACATATTTTTACTCACATTGATACAGATGGAATTTCTTCGGGTGCTATATTGGGCAAAACATTATATCGTGAAAATATTCCTTTCCAAATTAGCATTCTTCGTCAATTAGAAATGGAAGAAATTGACCGAATTGTGGAGGATCATGCTAAATATAATAATTTCATGATATTTACTGATTTTGGAAGTGGTCAATATGTAGAGCTAGTAAAAAAATTATGCGAAAATGGCATGTACCCTTTTATTATTTTAGATCATCATATTCCTCAAAATATATCTAATAAAGAGGAAACAAATATGATTGAAGAGATTAAAAAAGAAACAAGTCCTTGGCACGTAAATCCTTATTTTTATGGAATAGACGGCAGTATCGAGATCTCTGGTGCAGGCATGAGTTATTATTTTTCTAAAAGTTTAAATCCCAATAATATGGATCTTTCTCCTATAGCCATCGTAGGAGCAACGGGGGATATTCAAAATCAAGCTAAGAACAAAACTTTTATTGGAATAAACTTAGAAATATTAGAGGACGCAAAAAAGCTTAATCTTATAAAAGTAATAAATGATCTCAATTTCTCATCTATAAAACCAATTAATGAAGCTATCGCATATTCAAAAGATATTACCTTGCCAGGATTATCAAATGATGTAAATAGAACCTTAAAGTTCCTCCAAACTACATCAGTTTTAATGGAAGATGTTGATGGTTCGATACGTAGTTTAAATAGCATGAATCAAGATGAAAAACAAAAAATTTCAACTGCAATTATTGAATATGCGACGATTAAACTAAATATTGAACCAAGTGAAATCATTGAAAATTTAATTGTAAATAAATATCTACTGACAAGAGAGCAAAATTATGATGAACTTCACGATGCAAATGAGTTCTCTAACATATTAAATTCATGTGGTCGATCAAATAGTGGGGCATTAGGGATTGCTTTAGCCATGGGGGATAGGAATTCTGCATATATACAAGCAAAAGAAATTCTATCTAACTATAAACAATCAATATTTGAAAGTTTAAAATGGATTTATAATGAACAAAAAATATTTTCTAAAGAATACATTCAATATTTTTTTGGAGAAGATAAAATTCCAGAAAGTATAATCGGCGTAATTGCATCAATTTTAATTTTTGATAAAAGTGATGAAATTGATATAAAAAAACCAGTCATTGGCATTGCAAAAAGAGAAGATGAAGAAGTTTATAAAATATCGGCAAGAGCTCATGAATCATTAGTAAGGAAAGGAGTAAACCTTTCTGAAGCAATAAGGATGGCATTAAAACAGATGGAATTGAACATGATGGGTGGTGGTCATCCTCCAGCTGCTGGAACTAAAATCCCCCTAGATAAAATTGAGGTTTTCTTAGACACCATTGATACTATCATAAGGGATCAGATTTTTTAAGAAATTTCATATCTTATATATTTCATCTATTTCTGGAGCAACTGAATTAAATTTTTTATCTATTAATTCTTTTGCGAAGGTAGTGGTTGACTTATTATCCCCGTGCATGCAAAAAATGTAATTTTCTCCGTTCCGAAATTTCAGGTTTTCGATATATTCATGAAGGTGAGGTCCATCAGAGTGACTTGAAAAGTTGAAATAATTCCGATCACATTTGGCAGTTAAGATATTTCCACTTTTCTTACGAGGCATTCCTTTTTCTCTATATTCAAAAATTCCTTCTTCTAATAGCTTCCTACCTGGGCTTCCTTCTGCTTGATATCCCACTAAATATATTGCGGAATAGGGATCATTGAGAAATGATTTAACAAAATTCATTGAAGCTCCTCCTTTCAACATTCCACTGGGAGCAATTATTGCAGCATTTGATTTTTTTGCTTCTGATCTACCTTGGGATTCCGAAATAAATTGAGCTCTTAAAAGAGATTTTTTAAATTTTTTAATATCTTTTAAAAATTCGGGAAATTGTAAGTAAGCATCACATATCTTTCGAGCCAATCCATCTATAAAGATTTTTCCATCATAATTATACTTTTCTAAAATCATTAATGCCTCTTGAGAACGAGCTACTCCAAAAGCGGGTATAAGAACTTTTCCCCCATTTTCAATTTTGTCTTTTATGCTTTCCACGAAATTCTTTTCAACTTCATCTCGTAATGGATGTTCCCTTGTAGCATAGGTACTCTCCGTAATTAATATGTCAATTTCAGGAAAATGAGTAGGTTCAGCGTGATGAACTAGATTCGTTTCTTGTATGTTGATATCTCCTGTATAAAGGATGCGTTTATTGTCAACTTCAACCAAAATTGAAACACTTCCAGGTATGTGTCCAGCATCATAGAATGTAATGAAAAAATTATTACCGATTTTTTTACGGACTTGATTAGTTAAAAAATTTGCATTTTTGGTCATTGATTTAATTTCCGTTTTCCCAAAAGGATAAGGAAATTTTCCAACATTCATCATATCCTTGATCAAAATATTAGAAATTCTAAGAGTAATTGAATTTGTGATGAAAGGTACCGATTCTGACTTGTAGAGATATGGAATTGCGCCAGAATGATCCACATGACAATGAGTTACTGCAACAGCTTTTAGGTGAGTTTTATCAAAATCTCGAGGTAACCTCTCTTTACCTTTAAATCTAATGCCATAATCCAATATACATTTTTCTCCAGAGTTAGATTCGATTAAAATTGCACTTCTACCGACTTCTCGGCATCCCCCGAGAAATGAAATTTTTACCATTTTAAAATTAAACCAAGCTATGTATATTTACTAAATGATTAATAATTAGCAAAAATAACCAAGACATAATAATTTTGACAATAAAAATGTTAAATGTAAAGAAAACTAAGATGGCCGAAAAATTACTTTAATAATCAATACTTTCGATAAGTTATTTAATAACTTTCAATTAAATTCAGATAAACAAAATATTTTTTAATGATTTTTATAAAAAGGTTAGATTAAAATGGTAAGTAAGGGATTTGAGCGAATTTATAAAATGATGAATGGTATGAAAAAAGTAGGATACACTCCAACAGTAGAGGAACAAAGAACCGCCTTAGAAAAGTTAACGGCAATGGCGAAGCTTGAACAAGACGTTCAGATTATGAATGTAGATGCAGGAGGTTGTCCAGGAGAATGGGTCTCGACCAATAAATCGACTAAAAATAGAGTTGTATTATACTTACATGGGGGAGGATATGTTGCGGGTTCAACTAAAACACATCGGGGCATGTCATCTCAAATTTGTCGAGCGTTGGAGGGTAGAGTCTTATTACTAGATTATCGCCTTGCTCCTGAACACCCTTTTCCTGCAGGGTTGGAGGATTCTATAAATGCATATAAATGGTTAATTAATTCTGAAAATATAGATCCTGAAAATCTAATTATTGCGGGAGATTCTGCGGGAGGAGGATTAAATATTGCAACAATGCTAAAATTGAAAGAAAAGAAAATTAATTTACCAAAGCTAGCTATATGTCTTTCTCCTTGGACGGATTTGACGTTAACCAGTAATTCATTTAAAAATTATGCTGAAATAGACTCCTTTCTCACTCCGGAACTATTAATTTCAGCATCTAAATGGTATTACAGATAAAATGATCCAAAAAATCCATTCATTACTGTTCTGAATGGAGATTTAAGGGATTTACCTCCCATACTTGTTACTGTTGGCACGCGTGAATTGTTGCATGATGATGCTATAAATTTTGCCCAAATAGCTAAAGATGCGGGAGTAGACGTAACTTTAAAAATTTATCAAGACATGATACACGTTTTTCAAGGATTTGCTTCATTTTTCCCAGAAGCACAAGAAGGAATAGAAGATATTAGAGAGTTTATCCAAAAATATTATCATTAGTTTTCTTATCTTTAAACCAAATACATGCTTTTCTATTAATTAAAATAAAAAAATATATAGATCAATTAAAGATTAATTGATTATTTTATTTTAGCAATAGCCTTTGTTAATAATGCAATAACGTTATTTACATTTTTACCAAATACTTCAAGAATCTCTTCCCAGGTCACGGGTACCTCATCATCTTTCCAACAGTCATAATCTGTAGACATTGCAACGGCAGCATATGGAATACCTGCCTCATTTGCTAAAATTGTTTCGGTAGCAATACTCATGTTTATCACATCCGCACCCCATAATCTGAACATCTCTGATTCTGCTCTCGTTGAAAATCTTGGACCTTCGATGGTGACAACTGTTCCTTTCTCATGATAATTGAGATTTAATTCTTTAGCCGTTTCAATTAGGATTTTCCTTAAATTTTCTGAATAAGGATAGGCCATTGCTACATGTTTTGGTTCATTGGGAGGAAACTCGTCAAAAAATGTGACTTTTCGTAACCGCGTGAAATCGATAAATTGGTCAAGAATGACAAAATCTCCTCTCCCAATTTCTAACCTCAAGCTCCCACAAGCAGTTGTAGCTAAAATATGGGTGCATCCTTGATCTTTTAGTGCTTGTATATTAGCTCTATAATTGACTTGAGTTGGAGGGATTGTATGCTGCCTTCCATGCCTCGCTAAAAGAACAACATCAACATCGTTGATTTTCCCAATTTTTAGAGGTGATGTGGGTTTACCATAAGGTGTTTCAACATCGATGTCATTGGCTTCTTTTAAAATATCAGGATCATCTAATCCCGAACCTCCTATTATACCTATTTTAACCATTTTACTCCTCTCTTTGAATGTTGAAATTACTTTTTATTTAAAAATAAAAATTCTTTATTCCTCCACGGGAATTTCTACTAATGAATATACATCATATTTACTTAGTTTTTCCCTTCCATGTAGGCTTCCTGTGAGTTCAATTACGAATCCAATACCAGATACCTCTCCACCAGCTTTTTCAATGAGTTTTGCAGCAGCTTTTGCAGTTCCTCCCGTGGCAAGTAGGTCATCTAATATAAGAACCTTGTCACCTTTAACAATACCGTCTTCATGCATCTCTATAGTATCAGTTCCATATTCTAATTCATAAGTCTCACTTATCGTTTTAGCAGGCAATTTTCCAGGTTTTCTTATTAATATAAAACCTATATTCAGCAAGTATGCAATTACTGCTCCAAAAATATATCCTCGAGCTTCAATAGCAGCAACTTTAGTGATTCCCTTATTCTTATAATGTTCGACCAATTGATTACATGCTTCCTTCAATGCTTCTGGTGCTTTGCATAAAGTGGTGATATCCTTAAATTGTATTCCTTTTTTTGGCCAATCTGGCACGTTTCTTATATATTTTAAAAGATCCATTTTTATTTGTTCCTCTTTATACTCATGAAAATTCGAATTTTTATAATTTTAAATATTTAATGATATTTATTTCAATCGTTATCAATTTAAAATCAAGTAAAAAACATAAATAATTAGAAAAAATTAAATAAGTAAATTATAATAATTAGATTATAATTTCAATTAAAAATTAATTTTAAAT
>CAZRIR010000134.1:0-6562 GCA_964600195.1 uncultured archaeon
GAAAAATTACCAAAAATTAGCTGGTATTTATTGTAAAAAAAAAGACAATATAATTCTTGTTATGTTGTAGATTTTTTCCTTTTTTTCAGTTTTTTCATTTCTCTTCATTTTCTAACCCAAAAATCACTTTTAAACAATTTAAATCGCTGATCTACTGACAAAATATTAGTAGTGACAACCATAAAGAAAAGAAATAAAAAAAAAAAATAAAAATCCTTGCGATTACTTATTATCTAATTGATCGACTTCTACTTCTATATTACTTAATAAATAATCGATTTCCTCTGATTTTTTATTAACATTCAAGATGGTACTTAAATGGAAAGCATCCTTATTATCAAATATTAACGTTATAGAACCTGCTCTTAACATAAAAAGTTCAAATACATCAAGAATCTGTTTATTAATTCTAAGACCTTTTACGGGATATCGGGTTGCATTAGAGAACAATCCTGTTTTATGATACGCTTCATTTCTTTCTAATTTCCAATAATTAAAACGAGCACCAATCAATGCGATTAGAAGGACTAACCCTAAGATTAATGTTGCCGCTAAGTAAAAATTCGTGGACATGTTAATACCTGATTCCTTGTCCAAAAGGAGCAGAAAGCCCGTCAAATTAACAAACGGTATTATTACAAAGATAAAAAGGATTACAAGCACTGCAATAACCAAGAGAATAATAAAAAATTTCGTAGAGGATACATCAAATGCCATTACAAATAGATTTAAAAACAGTATAACTAACCAGAAAAACCCTAGCCAAATTAATTGCCCTTGAACGATTAGTGCAATCATCCATAAAATAAACGATGTAATAAACAAAGGATATAAAAATATTACTTTTGAATAATTTCTTAACATCACTTTATTAATCGCCGCGAGATTTTTTTTCTTAGCTGCTTTTTTATCTAAGTTTTTATTTTCACTCATTATTTTCACCAATTTTTAAAAAAAAATCATTTAATAATCTCTCATAATCCAATTCTTTTATTTAAAAAAATTGATAATGAATTATAAGAAATGCATTCTAACTTGTTAAGCACAATTCAAATTTATAATTTAGATTTCTGGAAAAGAATCATTCTCGCTTTTCTGAAAATGGGGACACGTACATCTTCAAAATTAATAACAATATCCATGAAAGACCCAGGAATTACTAAAAGCCAAAGATAGCTAAGATTAAACACACAATGCAAGCTAATGTGGTCTTCCGTCGATAAAAGATGGAGGAAACATAGAAAAATTACTGACTGAAAAGAATGCTTTCTATTTATTTAGCTGAAAGAGAAAGAATAACTAAAATCATGGTATCATTTTTCATTTAAAATTGTTTTTTTCTTTTTAGATTCTAATCTCTTCATACTCTCTTCATAAACTTTTTCGAGTTTTTGCTTTCTTTCTAAAAATTTATTTGTTTTATTCTCAATTAATCTATCCAATTTTTTTATTTTTTCTGAAAAACTGAAACTATGTACTATTTTGATTGGTTTTGGTTCTTTTTTAATGATCTCTCTTAAATCTTTAGAAAAAGAATTAAACATTTCGATATTTGCATACCAAAATTCTTGGTTATATAAGTTCTTAAACTTTATATCAAATTTTTTACCGATTCTCTCAATTAAAACTTTTACTTCCTTTTCATCAATAAAGATTTCGTCAGATATCGATATTACCAACATGATATTCTTTAAAAAATCAAAAAAGATCTTATGATTTGATAGCTTTATATGTTTTATCTTATCTACAAACACTTCATTAGCAAAACTAACTAAGGCTGAAAGAAAATTTAAAATCAAATCTGATGATATTCCATGTTTTGTTATATCTTTATAAACTTCTTCATAAAGAACGATTCCAGATTGAATTTCTGAGATCCAGACACTATCAATAAGATCTTCCATCATTTTCTTCTTTGACATGTATACTTTATAATCTATTATTTATTAAAAATAAATTTTGTGAATGAAAGTGAAAAAATTAGAAATAATTTAATAAAAATTTTACAACGTGGGCAATAACTCCAAATGTAATATTAAGAATAATTACTTTTATGATTAAGACGATAGATTTAATCAAGATAAATTATTAAGAAATCTAACTAAAATTTTTCGCCCCGATCCCATTTTGAATCAAATTCTTGAAGAAGTCTAGTTAGGCTCAGTAGAAAATAGAAAGAGTGATTTTGTCTTACGATTTTGGAGATCGGAGTCTTCTGTGATAATAGGAATGCCCCAATCAAAAAAAACGGAAGTAAACATAAAAGCTTGTGAGAAGTATCAGATTCCCATAATAAGAAGAAATATTGGAGGGATTATAGTTTACTTCGATTTAGGGTGTTTAAATTTTTCATTTATTCTACATAACTATTGTGAATTTTTTCTCAAAAACGATATGAGCCGATTTACCTCATTAGGAAATTCATTCTTTGTCCACATTCACGTAAAAATTAAATAGATTTAATTTTAAGTTTTATTTTTAGGTTTAAAGAATAAAGTTTATTAAGAAAATATCCAATAAGTTCTATGAAAAGTATTGAGAATATGTCATATTGCTACAATTGGAGAAAATATTGAAGGGATATTAAAGGGATTGTTATTATTTAAAGCAAATAAGCTTGTTTTGATATCAGCAACAGATTTCGAATTCAAAAATAAAATAAAAGATATCAAGGATAGATTATTAGATCCTAAATTCCAAATGACCCTAATAGATATTGAAGAAAAATTAATTGAAAGTAAAAATCTTTTAGAATTTATTATGATTTTTAAAGAAGTTATCTTAGAAAATTATGAAAATGGATATCAAATTGAAATTAACTTAACGGCAGGCCCTAGAGTTTGGCAATTATTGGGATATTTCATAAAAATTCAATTTAAAGATATAATCGATAAATATTTTATTATAAATAAGCGAAATGGAGAACCAATCATATTTCCACCTAATATTCTTAGTTAAATCGAACAGATTATTTTAGACGTCATTGGAAAAAAAGAAAGAGGTATTATACAAATAAAAGAACTATATGAAAAGATTAAGGGGAAAGAAGTGTCTAAGGCATTAATTTCCAAAAATGTAATAAAATTAAAAGAGAAAAACCTTGTGGAAGAATCAATAAGAAATAATTTTAAATTTTTTAAATTAAGTGAATTAGGTAAAATATATCAAAATCCCCTTGATTTTATCAATGTTTTATACTAATAAGGTTTTATTTCACAGATTTCTTTAAGCACATTTGTTTTTCTTGTAACTTGCATTCTTCTAAAATTAACATGATTTCTTCCATCGCTTCCCAGAGTTCACATCCGTGCAAGTCTAATTTCATTTCAAAAATATTTAAATGTTAAAATTTTTATTTAAATTCACTTATTTCTTATCTATTACCCAATACATTAGAAATCTTTTCAGGGAAGATTCTAGCTCTATTATAGAAGGAATTTTCCCAGGGAGTGACATTAGGAGGAGGTTTATTGAGCATTTTGAGGTAGTGATAAAAATGTAAAATAGCTATTGAGAAATGGTTTTATTAAGTGTATAAAAATTAGTGTGATATAGAGGGGGATAAAACTAATTATTCAATTACTTTTTAATAAATTTATTTATGGAAATCTGTTTTTATTTTGTGCTCCAGAGATATTAAATAAAATCTCTCACTGAAACTAACAAAACTATTTAAGTGTTTGGGTAATCTTAATGAAAAAGATCGTGTGATCTTGCACCTCCTCTGCATTCAAACCCTTTATATCTATATTATGAATATTCTCGATTTATATGATTCTAAATATACCATAATGGTTCATATAATCTAAAATCATAAAAAAAGAAATTTTATAACAAAATAAAAGATAACCAGAATTAATATATTAAAAATTTAGTCTTTTGGAGATCTATACATCCTTTATTTAAATACACTATTCAATCTTCTACCTTTTCATTATAGCTTAACTTTACAATGAAAAATTTAATATCTTTTATATATTTCACATTTAATTATAAAAATTTTTTCAATTTTCATGTTCTGAATCGTGTGGTTCTGTATGAGAATGCGAGATTTTCCAATGTTCGTGCAAAATCCCATTAGAATTTTCTTCAATAATCCGAATATTCTCGTGATGTATAGTTTCTGAAGTGATTGGATGAAAATGAATCATAGCGGTGTGGAAATGCATGATTGAACGCTTTTCTTTTATTAGGAGGTATACACCCAAAATAACTATGAATAAAATTATTAAATCTAAGAAATTAATCATTTCCATGTTAATAAATATTGAGAGGAAAGCTGCGATTAAAGGTGAAAGTGAAACTATCATGACCGTGCTAATCGTTCCAAGATATTTCAATGCAGACGTGAAACAAATAATTGAAACACCAAAAGTAAAAATGCCAACAATAAATATAACTAAGAAATATTCAAAATTCAATACAATATTTATATCTAAAAGTATTGCTAATAATAAAGAAATGATCCCCCCAAAGATACACTTAATTGAAGTTATTTGAAATGATGATTTTTCTCCTAATGATTGGGTGGTATTATTGTCAATTGCCCAGCATGCACATCCAATTAGAATTAAAATAACTCCTGTTCCAAAAATTTGATTAATCCTAAATATATTAAAATCTATCGACCATAACATTAATGTTATGAGAATTATAAAAATTCCCAACCATGTCATTTTTGATATTTTTTCTTTAAATACAATTAATGCAATTAAAATGGTAAATATTGCTTCGGAGTATTGAAATAAGGATGCTTGAAATGAGGTTGATAAGTTTAATCCAAAAAAAAAAATGATCGGTCCCAGTAAACTTCCAAATAAAATGATCATTACTAATTTTGGAATATCCGTTTTTTTCAGAGATTTGTTTGATTTTTTGTTCCTAAGACTGGGGAGTGTGATAATTCCTGAAAATAAATACGACCAACCAGACAGGACAAAGGGATTTATATCCAACAATAGTAGTTTATTGATAGGTGTTGATAAACCATAAAGAAAGGCAGAACTTATAGCTAAAATAAATCCTATTTTTGCTTTATTACTCGTTTTTTTCATTTATCATCAATTCTAACTCCCAAATCTCTTAGTTTATCCCTTATATCATCGCTAATATCATATAATTTTTTTTCTCTTAGTTTTAATCTCGTATCTTTCAAAATATCTATTAAAGAATTTATCATAAAATCTTTTTCCTTTTGCATTTCCATATTAATTTTCATTTTCAGAATTTCTGCTCTTGGAAAAATACCTAATATTTTATCTATAGTATCAATAAACTCCGTAAACTTTGTCTTGAACCCAGTATTAATTGGTTTTTCTTCTTCCAATAATGTTCTGTTTAAATATCTCAACAATGTCATTATTTCTGCGATCACTAAAGGAGTATTAAAATCATCATCCATTGCATTTATAATATTCTCCTTAGCGATTTCTATTCTATTGATTAAATCATTGAAATCTTCCAATTCCACTTCATGTAATTTTAGATTTTTTATCTTTTGTATTGTACTAATTATCTTTTCATAATTTTTTTCTGCTTGGTCCATCGTATCTAAAGAATAATTAATTGATTTTCGATAATGACTTGAAAGCAAGAATAATCGGATTACCATTGGGTCATATTTTTTTGCTACATCAGACACTAAAAAGAAATTTCCAAGGCTTTTAGACATTTTTTCATTATCAACAGTAACAAATCCGTTATGAATGAAATAGTTGGCAAATTTTTTTCCAGTATAAGCTTCTGATTGTGAAATCTCATTCCTATGATGTGGGAACTTGAGGTCTTGCCCTCCTCCATGAATATCAATGGTTTCACCAAGATAATTCAATACCATCGCAGAGCACTCAACATGCCACCCAGGTCGTCCTTTACTCCATGGACTTTCCCAGAAAGGTTCCCCTTTTTTAGATTTCTTCCAAAGAGCAAAATCTCTTCTATCACGTTTATCTTGAAGTTCTTCATCTTCATCATTTATGAATTCTTCTTCATCCTCTCCCTTTCTTTTTTGAAAAATTGAATTATATCCTGGAAATGAATTTACAGAAAAATACACTGAGCCATTTTCTTCATATGCATTCCCCTTTTCAATTAAATTTTGAATCAATGGTATCATGAAATCTATAGTCTCGGTTGCCCTGGGATTTTCATCATCTTTTTCAACATTTAACAAATCCATGATTCGTTTATATTCTTCAATGTATTGCTCTGCCAACTCTTTATATTCAACATGTCTCTCTTTAGCTCTACGGATTATCTTATCATCGATATCAGTGTAATTTTTTATTATTTTGACCTTAAATCCTTTAAATTTTAGATATCTTCTGATCATGTCAAAAGTTACTGCGGATTTTGCATGTCCTAAGTGTGGACTATCATATACCGTGGGACCACAAACGTACATTAATACTTCATTTGGTTTAATTGGTTTAAAAAGTTCTTTTTTGAATGTAAGACTGTTATATATCTTCATGAAAATATTGCTCCTAAAAAGATTAAAAGCCAGCGGAGAGATTTGCACTCTCGAATAGGCGCTCTGCAGGCGCTCTCCTTAACTACTCGG
>CAZRIR010000135.1:0-6510 GCA_964600195.1 uncultured archaeon
TTATATAATTCATTTCGGATTCATTTCATATTCAAATTGTAATATTTAATTTTATTAACTTAATCTTTTAATATCAAAACATTTATTATCCAAGTGTTATGAATTGTGATTAAAGTTTCTTAGTAGTTTATTAGAAATCAACAAAGATATTATTACACACACTTTGAAAAGTATTTAATAACACTATATTATATCTAATAATCTATACTTTAGTTAAATTAGGATTATCAATAAATAATAGTATTCTATATTCCCGTGAAGATTTTTCGCTAAAAAGAGTGAAAACTAAAAAACTTTATTATATCCTTCCTTCATGTGATAATCCATTTTAATTTCTAAAAAATCAAAGTAAGATGTGTATATTATAAAAGCTCATGGTTAATGATACAAGGAACATGAATAAAGATTAAAAGACAAGAAGTCTATATATAAAATAGCAACAAGGATATTGAGAAGAGGAAACATGGTGCGAGAGAAAAACATGGATTCCAGAAAGATAGAGAAAATGCGATCGTATCTAAGAAATGACATGGAAGTCGGACCACGAGGGGTTAAAGATTCAGATGCTCTACGATTTTATGAGGAAACTGAGGAATCAAATGGTTATGTAGATATTCGTCCGCCCTTTTTCAGAGATGTTGATAGAATTGTTCATTCTAAAGCTTATGCTCGTTATATTGATAAAACCCAAGTATTTTTTGACGTGAATAATGCCAATATCACGCACAGGTCCCTTCATGTTCTACTAGTTTCAAGGATTAGCCGCCAAATTTCCCGCATTCTCAAGCTTAATACCGACTTATGTGAAGCAATTGCACTGGCACATGATATTGGTCATACTCCTTATGGGCATCTTGGTGAAGATATCCTCAACAAGATCAGTCAGAAAAAGGGAGCAGGACGGTTCATGCATAATGCACAAGGCGTGAGATGGCTTTCTTATTTGGAAAAAAGATTTCCAAAACAAGCCGCTAAAGGGTTAAATTTAACACTTCAGGTCTTAGATGGAGTTTTATGTCATGATGGTGAAACGAATGAACAAGAAATTAAACCAGAAAAGATAAACGGAAAGACTTGGGAAGATCATTTCAAGGAATATGCCGATTGTTTTAATGAAAACAAGATTAAACGAATTCCAATGACCTATGAGGGAATTGCTGTTCGACTTGCTGATACATTAGCCTATATTGGAAGAGATATTGAGGACGCAATTCTTTTAAAATTCATCTCGAGAAGTGATATTCCAAAAAGTTGCGTAAGGATATTAGGTGACACAAATCGAAAAATAATGAATACCTTAATAATGGATTTAATAGATTATAGCTTGGAGCATGATGCAATTGGATACAATGCCCCCATATTTGACGCTCTGAAAGAATTGAAAGAATTTAATTACAGAAATATATACCTAAGGAGGGATGATAACATGGATCATCTAATCGAGGAGAAGTTTGAACTGATTTATGAAACTTGCTTGCAAGATTTGAAGGAAGAAAATTATCATTCATCTATTTTCAAGGACCATGTTGAATATATTGATAATCCTGACTATTCTTCTTATTTTGAGCCTCATAGAAAGGCAAATAAATTACAACTAATTGTTAAAGATTTCATTGCGGGCATGTCTGATAAATATTTTAGCGAAGTATATGAAAATATTTCTCAGAGATCCTGAAATAGCTCATCCAAATTTAACATTTATAGCTTTATAAGGACATGCTTCTTTACATTTTAAACAAAAATTGCATTCACCCTTACCCGTAAAAAATTCAAAGGGCTCATCCAGTATTCGGATTTGCTTTGGACACACGAGCTCGCATTTCCCACATTCTGTCCTTCCCACACATTTTACAGGACTGCGTGATAATTTTAAAAAAGTATACTTGTTTAATAACGAGTTTACTGCACCATATGGACAAAAATATCTACAATACATGCGTGGATACCATATTGAACCAATAAGAACTGCAAAATAGAAGATGTATATGAGTAATAAAAAGAAATTCGAAAAGAATGGCATTATTGTACCTGCTTCAAACGACAGCATTATCTGATTTGGTAAAGTATAAAAGATAAATTCAGACAAGGAAAAGAATGCCAGGGGTTGAGCCGGTAGGATTCCCAAGCTTTCTTTATATGTATTATAAATCGCAGGATCATATATTTTGGTTAGCGCTAAAGATACAAAAACAAAAACTAAAAAGATTACGGGAATGTACTTGATTTTTAACAACTTTTCATGGGTTTCCTTTTTCAGGGTTCTCCTTTGATTAGCTCCAATGGCTGCAATTCCATCCTGTATGGTTCCAATTGGACATATCCAACCACAAAAAATCCTGTTTGAAAAAAGTATTGTCAATACTAAAATCCCAATTAATAATAAAGGAAAGACACCTTCTCCTAATGAGAAAAAAATATATTCAAGTATTCCAGCTCCTTCCGAAAGAGGATTTCTTGGTGTATTGATGAATGGTAGGACTTTAAACAAGCCTTCTATGGCTAATAAATTAATTGAAAAAATCAATTCCAAGATTACATAATTGACCATGATAAAAGCAACAATTTGAACAATTCTCCTAATTATTGTAGTAGAATGTTCTTTTATATGAAATTCAGTCTTATATTTTGCGATTAATGAACGGAGTTCCATGAGATTAATGCTTCCTCTTTATTTTTTATTAAAGGTTTTACATTTTATTGCATGTGACAATAATTGGAAGAATAAATTAATTGTACTATAAAAAATTCTTTAATTTTTAAGAGAATCAAGTTTTTAAAGGAATTTTATAACCGGTTGCTTAGTAAAATGCATTTTTAATATAAAAATAAATGCAAAAAGAAAGTAGTATTGGTATAAATTCTACTTTAAGAGGACCGTTTCTCGATTTTTTGGTGATTTTGTAGCCTTCTTCAGTTTTTTATGTATCATGGTTGAAAGACTAATTGTTTTAGACTCTTCCCCGTGGCAAGTTAATACTACTTTAGGTCGTGGTTGAATTCTCCTTAAAAACTGTGATATTTGGCTTCTTGAAGAGTGACCACTAAATCCTTCGAGAGTAAAGACATTCAAATTCATCTTGACAAGCTGTGTTCTACCCTTAGCATCCACGTATTGAAATTCCTTAAATCCTCTTTGGATTCGATTTCCAAGCGTTCCAGATACTTGATATGACACAAATACTAACGAACTATTGTTATCTCCGGCTATTCCTTTAAGATATTGCACGGATGGACCTCCTATTAACATTCCACTTGTAGCTAAAATAATGCAAGAGCCACCTTTAATGATATCCATTCTCTCCTCTTGAGCACTGACTGTCGTGAAAAAATCACTCAAAAAAGGATTCTTTCCTTGATGAAGAATTTTTTCTCTCAAATCACTGCTAAGAAAATCCGGATTTGCGGTATGAATTGCTGTGGCTTCACTAATGAGCCCATCAATAAAAACTGGCACTTTTGGAATGATTCCTTTTGAGATTAATTCTTCTAATACAATTATTAATTCTTGAGCTCTTCCTACAGCCAATACAGGAATTAAGACTTTACCACCTCGATTTATCGTCGTGGTCAATATTTGTCTCAATTCTTTTTCAGATTCTTGCCTGCTAGGAATCCTATCTTGAGAGCCACCATATGTAGATTCTATAAGCAAGCTTTCAACTCTTGGAAATTTAACGGTAGCCTTCTCTAATAAACGTGTTTTTTGATATTTGAAATCACCGGTATAGACAAAATTATAACCACCTTTTCCAAAATGCAAGTGCACGATTGAGGAACCTAAGATATGACCACTATTATGTAATGTTAATTTTATATCTGGAGCAATATCGGTTACTTTTCCCCAAGAAAGGGGAATGGTATGAAGCACGGTTGTCTTAACATCCCTTCTTGAATAGGGGGGATAACGCCCCTCTTTTTCACTTATTTGCACGAAATCTAATTGTTGCATTGTCATTAAATTTCTTGTCGGTAGTGTAGTGTAGGTGGGGCCTCTATACCCATATTTATAGAGAAATGGGACCAACCCGCAATGATCTAAATGAGCATGAGAAATTATGACAGCATCAAGATCTCTTATAGAAAATTCAGGAACATCAAAAAAAGGGAAGGAATCATTAGGATTGCCTATATTGAGCCCACAATCTAATAGCACGCTACTGTCTCTTGTTTGCATTAAAATGCAAGAACGACCAACTTCCCGAAATCCCCCAAGAGCGGTCATTCTAATGTCTAAATCTGTAAAGAGAATGGGTCTATGAATTCTCCTCCCAATTCTTATTAAAATATCTTTCTGAGTCTGTCTTTCTTTTGTTAACATCTGACGTATCAAATTTATGGTCTTAGATTCTAAAGGAGGGGTTCGAATTGTTTTAGGTTGCCAAAATGTATTAGTCCGTATTTCTTTTAGATTAATTCCTTTCTTTCCGATGACAAGCCCTGGTTTTCCACTTGATATAATAATTTCACCTCTAGTATGGTCAAATTCTATGTTGGAGATTTCTGCTTCTTCCCCAACCAAATTTTTTATATATGCTTCAGTTTCGGCAGGATCTTTTCTTTTTTCCACATTCCAGCGAAAAACAATGCGTTTTCTCATCGTTTTAGCTAATTCTTTTAAAAGATTGCTATCTTCAATGTTTTCTATGTCCGAATTCTCAGAATAGACCGCAATTTCGGGACCTTCAAATTCAATTTTCTTCACTCTGATTTCTGGTGGTAAATTACTTGTTATTTCATCTTTTATTTTCTGTAATTCTGTTTCAAATGACATAATATCATGTTAAAAATATGTTGTATTAATCTATTTTAGTGTTAAAAAAAAAAATTTTCCCTGTTTTTATTCGTGTTGATTCATTGATTAACACTAACTAAATAATTTTTGGTTTGTTTTCAATATTGTATGACTTGATTGTTTTTTAATGGTTATTAATTCTTTTAACAAATTAAAATCTCAATCTGAGTATATAATGCTCTCGTGTGAAGAGGATTATTTTTAGAACGAAAAATGTCTAAAGTACTAAGTTGAATATATTGTTCTCAAATAAAAATCTTTTCATTATTTCCAACATATTTCACTGATCGTTCTTGGTAAGCAATTATTTACATGTAAAAAAATAATCTTAATTCCATGTAAAGTAAAGATTTTTTCTTGATACATGTTTATTATAATATTATGGAAAAAATTCTTAAACTTGGAGCTATCGCCAGTGGAAGTGGATCAAATTTTGAAGCAATTGTTCAAGCAACTGAAACGGGAATTTTAAAAGGAAAAGCTAGAGTAGAAGTCTTAATATGCAATAAACCTGAAAAATATTGCATGGTGAGGGCAAAAAACCATGGAATACTATCCGTGCTAATTGAATCAGATAAACATGAGGGATCTAGAGAAGAATTTGATCAAAAAATGATTGATGTATTAGATGAACATGAATGTGAGCTTGTAGTTCTCGTGGGTTACATGCGTCTTGTAAGCCAGATGTTCATTGACCACTTTAAAGGAAATGTAATGAACATTCATCCTGCTTTATTGCCTAGCTTTCCTGGCATGCACGCTCATGAAGATGCTCTTGAACATGGCGTGAAAGTTTCAGGTGTTACGGTACATTTTGTTGATCCAAAAGAAGATCATGGTCCAATAATTATTCAACATGCGGTCCCTGTTTATGATTCGGATACAAAAGACACTCTTGGCCCTCGAATTTTAGAATGGGAGCATAAAGCATTTCCTAAAGCAATTGAACTATTTCATGATAAAAAACTTAGTATTGATGGAAGAATAGTTCGCATTAATGGAGATGTTAACCTAAAATAAAGAATTTAACCCATTATAATCAAGGGAGATGATTTTAATGCGCTATCTGACCCAACAGATTATTGCAGCATTAAGTTGTTAATAAAATGATGAAGATCTTGAGTTGCGAAAAATCATTTCCCACCTCCTTATATAAAAATTTTAATCATAAAAAGAATTGTATAAGCTTAAGGATATTATAAAAGAAGAAAAAAATTATCATGCCTCATCGAAAAGATATTAGTGAAATATTGGAACTCATGAAAAACACTCAAAACATTCGAAATATTGGACTTGTTGGTCACATAGATCACGGAAAAACAACTCTAAGTGATTCCCTGCTAAGTCAAGCAGGATTATTATCCCCAGAGCTAGCAGGAGAAGCGCGTGCTTTAGATTATTTGGAGGAAGAGCAAAAAAGAGGAATTACCATGAAATCGACAAATATTTCTTTATATTATGAGAAATCATCCAAAACAAATGATTCCTTTTTGATTAATTTGGTAGATACTCCAGGTCATTTAGATTTTTCAGGAAAAGTCACAAGAGCATTAAGATTAATTGATGGGGTTATTGTAGTTGTTGATGCCGTGGAGGAGATCATTGCCCGATGCGAGCGGTTCGCTGCCGGTGGCGCAGCAGGCGTGTTTCTGATGACGATGCACCGATTCGGATTCGAGTGGTTCCGCGATCTCTGCGCGAAGTTGAAGCGATCCATA
>CAZRIR010000136.1:0-6496 GCA_964600195.1 uncultured archaeon
ATTTTAACGACAGTTCTCTCATATTCTTCCCAGGATTTTTCTAAAAAATCTGTAGAAACTTTAGTACCTAAATATGATTCAAAAAATCCACGCATCCAACCGCTTGCTATATGATAAAATAATTTAAAATCCTTATCAAATTCTTCGATATAGATATGAACTTCGTTATCTGATATGATTTCACCATGTTGTTTTCCAAAGTCAAACCATAATTTAAAAAGATTGTTATAAGATGTTATGGCGGTTTTAAGATCTTTTTTTTTCATAGGAGATTTATACACGCGTTCATGTAATCCCTTAGCATAGTCATATCCCCATTTTTCGATTATATCTAAATTATTTTTGCCTTCTATCTTACAGACCGCACTAAAGCAGTTTTTAAATGTATCATATGGATACCATGCCGAGTCTAATATCCGTTGGTTAATATATTTTTTATCTTCTTCTATGAGTAAATCGTCATAACCTTTACTTCTATTGGCTCTTATTCCAATGACCCATGCTTTAAATAATGTCCCTTTTATTTTTCTAATACTTGAACACCTTTTATCATCAGTTTCATCCTAAAATGTATAATAAAAATTAGATTATTAAAATTCTTAGATATATTTTGAATCGAGATATGAGATTTAAGATTGATATTCAATTTGTGATAGAATAGGTGAGCTTAAAACTGTTAAAGATTTTTTAAGACTATTTTTAATGAAACTAATACAATTAAAAATTTATTTGTTCCACGAGATTTTAACAATGGTTCTGTCAGAGTTTTCCCAGGACTTTTGCAAAAATGCCGTGGAAACTTTCGTACCCAAATAAAATTCAAAAAAACCTTTCATCCAACCACTTGCTATATAATAAAATAATCTAAAATCCTTGTCGAAATCTTCAATAAAGATATGAACTTCATTTTCAGATATGATTTCACCTTCCTGATTCCCAAAATTAAACCATAAGCTAAACAGATTATTATATGATTTAATAGCAGCATTTAGGTCTCTCTTTTGTAAGGGAGCTTTATATATACGTTCTAAGACACTCTTACCATAATTATATCCCCACTTTTCAATCAATTTTACGTTTTCCTTGGCCTCAACCTTACAAACCAAGTTAAAACATTTTTTAAATACCTCATAAGGATACCAAGCGGAATCAAGAATGCGTTGATGGATATACATCTTATCCTCTTCGGTAAGATCTTGTTCGTATGCTCCATTTTTATTAGCTCTTATAGAGATAACCCATGGTTTGAATAAAGTACCTTTAATTTTTTTTATTCTTAAACACCTATTTGATATATTCTTCTTCCTTAATCTCCATAATAAAAATTCAACTATTAAAATTTCTAAGCGTTTATTTTTTAATTGTATAGGATATCATAACGAACAAGGAAAAAAATCGACAAAACACTAAAAAAAAAAAAAACTCCTTTTTTTTAAAAAAAATTGTCAAAAATTTTTAAAAACTTTTGATTTTTTAAAAAAGTGACAATAAATATTTTATGTTTATTTTAGACAAATTTCTTTGTAAAATTTAAGAAATTTTATTGATAAGATACTATGATAATATTAAAAAAAATTTGAATATTCAAGAACTCCATGTAATGTTAATGATTGTTTTATCATCTCCTTCCCATGACTTTTGTATAAATTTAGTTTTTGCTTTTTTATTTAGATAGGCTTCCATGAATCCTTGAATCCAACCAGCCGCCATGTAATATATCATGTCAAACTCGTCATCAAAATCTTCAAATATAAAATTTACTTCATTATCCGATATGATTTCACCGTGTTGTTTTCCAAAGTTAAACCATAAATTAAATAGACGATCATATGTTTTAATAGCCAAGGTAATTGCTCTTGTCTGGGTGGAAGATTTATGTAAATTATCAAGGAATTTTTTAGAGTGATTATATCCCCAGACCTTCATTTCATCTTTGTTAACAATACCTTCAGCTCTATATATTGCCTCACTTATTATCTTAAAATGCTCATAAGGATACCACAGAGCATCTAGAATTTGCTGGTTGACAATATTTTTCTCTTCCTCTGTTAATATATTGTCATAAATTCCAGTCTTATTCCCTCTAATATTAATTATGAAGTATTTAAATAATGCGCCTTTTATTTGCCTCATGGGTCCTTATTCCTTTTTTTTATTTATATTAATGATAGGGGTATTCATATTAAAATGCTAGTATTTCAATATAATATAAAGGTAACACATGATATGAATTTTTTTGTCACGATCACTCACATTCGGATATTGGTATGGAAAAAGCACTGATATAAATTTGATTGATTCCATTAAAAAAAATATGTTAAAAAGCTAAATCAATAATCTTAACCTCAACTTAAGAAAATTTATTAATTCCATGTAAGATTTATTATCGTGTTTCCATATCCTTCCCAAGATTTTTGCAAAAATTTCCCAGACACACTAGTATCAAGGTATGAGCCATAAAATGCCCTTAACCAACCCATTAATATATAATAATGAAAATCAAATTCATTATCAAATTCTGTAATTTCTACATTCATTTCATTGTCAGAAATGATGTTTTCTTTCAATACACCAAAATTAAACCACATCTTAATCAATGCATTATATGAAGTAATTGCATGCCTTAGACTTCTCTTTCTCGCTGTTCCTTTATGAATACGATCTACTGCTTGTTTTGCGTAATTAAAACCCCATTCTTCTATTTTTTTAGGATCTCCTTCTGCTTCTATTTTAGCAACAGCACTAAATAGACTTTTATAATAATCATAGGGATACCATATGGCATCAAGAATTTGTTGATTCACTATTTCTTTCTCTTCTTCGTTAAGAATGTTATTATAGATACCTGTTTTATTAGATCTTATTATTATTACAAAATTTTTTAACAAGGCGCCTTTTACTTTCCGCATAATCTTTCACATTATTACTTTTTACAATATCATAATCAATTATTTCATATCAAAATGAATGTGATAATTAACCTGCAAGTATTGGTTAAAAGAAGATCATTTTATTAGAAATAAATTTTTTTAGATACTAAATAAACGAATTATTCGTTTTTAAATACAAATGATTTTTCCTTCCTTTTTTCTCTTTAACGATGAGATCAAGTTCTACTAATTTATCGACATGATACTGGATAGTCTTTCTATTTAAATGTAATTTCTTTGAAATCTGTGAAATGTAAATACTTGGTTCTTTTTCAATTAGTTTTAGCAATATTAATGTTAATTTGCTTTTTTGCATTTTCAAATCTAAGTTTGAAAGGGGATTTTCTGTATAGTATGGAAAGTAAACAAGAAAATTTTCAAAACGTTTTTTCCCGATAATTTTATAACTTAACAGGATATCGATGTGCCATACCAAAGTACCAGGTGCCATTTTTGTTTCCCTGAGCAATTCGTTGAAATGAATTCCAGGCGATTTTAAAATGAAACCTATGATCATGTTTCGGTTTTCATTTTCCAAAACTTCTTCTAAGGATAAGCGATGCCGATGATTCCTATGTAAATTATTACGGTTTTTTAAAATTTGTATGTAGTCTTGCTTTGAAATGACAATTATGAGGGCAACTAATATAACAACGGGAATTGTGATCATGATGATAATTAAAGATATTGGAAATGGTTCTTCCACATCTTTTTCATAGATTGTAAAATAATATGAATTGCTGCCAGTAACATCAGTTAAAGTAGTTTCTAAATAAGTTTCAGATGTTGATTCATTAATAGTTTCTGCGGTTGGTAAAAGATTCCATTCAGAATTCCCCGACACGTAGGATGCTAAAACATATTGCTTGGAAGGATCGAGACCGAAATTAAGAATTTTATCGAACTTTAACGTCAAGCTACTTATGGTGGTATTGCTGGTTATCCGGAAATAACAATTATAGCTGAACAGTAATAGCAAGTCTCTTAATGTTGGGATATTGGGTAAATCTACTAGAAGTGCTTGTTTAATCGCTTCCCTATCTAAATACCATTCAAGAGTCAAATTAATTGGCTCCGTATTATTAACAATAATTGATAATTGACGAGAAACGACAAAATGAAAATCTACGTTTAAATTTACTTCTATATCAGAAAGGATGTCAATAGAATTGCTAAAGCGTAAGTTAATTGAAGTTGGATCGTTTGGATTAATAGTACCTTGAAAATTTGGTTTAAAAGGAAAATCATATGTTGTTGCTTTGCTCTCTTCTATGACAATCTTATTTCCAAAAATAAATAGAAAGATAAATAATAAAAATAACCAGCTAATTTGTTTTTTTAGTTTCATTGAATCATTTTTTAAATAGAAAATAAAATAAAAAAAAATTAGGTTAATATGGTTACGCCAATATTCCCATTTGCGTTTACATTATAACTTCCCGAGTATACATTATTCACATCAAGTGAAAATGTTGCATTCAATTCAAAGTAGTAAGTTCCATTTACAATTTGCATCATGTCTTTTCCTATTACTAAGTCAATATTGAGAATACCAGCTAAATTTGTCAAGTAAAAATCAAATTGTCCTGATTGGCCTAATGGATTTACAACCTTTAAATGTATCGTTATTGCAAGGTGAATACCCAATAATTCAAGGTATTGAGTAGTGAAACTTGACGAAGCATGAACATTTCCTTGGAATTTTGTTTGAACATATGAATAAGGATTGTAAATTACATGTTCCGCGTGTAATGTCAAATCTCCAGAAAAAGTAACATCATTGAATCCTGACGAATCTTGAGAATCTGAACCCATAACATCAGAAATTGCTGCGGAAGCAGTCGCAGTTGGATTCCAATTCACAGTTACTGTATCAACTGAAAATCCATAAATCATGACGGGAAGTAAGGCAATTATCAATGCTATGGCAAATATTCCTGCCAAAGCACCACCTAGTATAATTTTACTTTTCTTTCTTATTTTTACCCCATTTTTTTAGATTTCAAATTGTTACTATATAGAACAAAGGATATTATATAAAGCATTAAGGTATGACTTTGTCCTTTTTTCTTTCTATTCTCTAAATTCTCCAAATTATTTATCTTCTTTGTAGGAAAAGGTTCAGCAGCTAAAGATAATTTTTTACAAAAAATTTTTCACTCCATTCAATTTTTAAAGGGCTTCAAGTTATTTTGGAGTATGAATTCAATTCGAAAGATTTAAATAGTCAATTCAACTTATGTTAATTAGGAATATGTCAATTAAGGATTGACAGAAAAAGATAAAAAAATATTATATGGAGGTTGATATACATGACCGAAGTTGAAGATAAGAAAATTGAAGTCAAAAAAGAACACTCTAAATCGGAAGAAGAAGCTAAAAAAGAGGATTTACCTCAAAAAGATGAGAAACGTGAAATGATAGTTCAGAGATCTAGTCCTTTATCGACCTTCGGAACGCTTGATCGATTCTTTAATGACATGACACGCTGGTTTGATGATTTCTTTTGGAGCCCCACAAGATTATGGGATTTCGAACCTTTTAGCTTGAAGGTTTTCGAAGATGAACCTTTTTTCAGGACCCCATTATCCAATATCACCGAAGATGATGAGGGATATCATTTAACTGCTGAATTACCTGGTTTAGAAAAGGGTGATTTAGAGATTACGATTCATGATGGTAATCTTGAAATTAAAGGGGAGAAAAAAGAAGAAATTGAAGACAAGAAGGATGGTTATGTCCGAAAGGAATATTCCAGTTCAAGCTACTTTCGAAGTTTTAGACTTCCCGAAAATATTGAAGAAGAAAAAATCGATGCAACCCTAGATAAAGGCATCTTGAGGCTTGATCTTCCGAAAACGGAGTTAAAAGAAAAAGAAAAGAAGAAAATTGAAGTCAAATGATTTTCTTCTAATTTTTCAATTCCATTTTTTTCTGTTTAAGTTTTGAAAACTTTTTTTTAGACATTTAATCAAAAATTTACACTCGTTAATTTTAAATAAAGAATTCTCTATTTCTCTTCTAGTAAAAAAAGATTCATTTTTATTTTAAAATAAAAATGGATAGATGTATGATAAATAATTTTGCTAGATGATATCATAAATGGAAAATAAAAAGAAATTTGACGTGCAGTGCATTAATGACGAAATTTTAGATAAATTAAGTCTTAAAAATCGATATAAATTTCTCAATAACAATCTTATAAGCGTTCTAAAACCTGATTTTTTTAATTTTCTAAAGAAAATACAAAAATTTTTCATCAAGTTTGAAGATAAAAACTCAATCACTCATTCTGAAGATTTTTATACTTGGATACCCGAAATAGGAAAGCAAGGGCTTGTCACCCGAATTAGCAATTTTGATAATATTGGATTGAATTATAAAGAGCATGGAATGATGGCTGAATTCATGCGAGTTTTAGCGACGGACTTTTTTGATCCTCAATTAGCAATGGGTATGGGGGCCAGTGTATTATGCGTGAATCCACTATTGATGCATAATGATGGTATTGAAATTCGGCTCCGTGCCTTGAAAGAAATAGTTACTGGAGAGAAAATTGGATGCAT
>CAZRIR010000137.1:0-4943 GCA_964600195.1 uncultured archaeon
TTTGCCTTAAGACATAAAAAAACTAAAGAACATTGGGAGAATGGTGAGATAAAAGGATATTATTTAAATCTAGACGCTGAATTCTTTAATTGTTTATTAGATAATTATGAAGGAAGTCTCCTTCGAAAAAGAAGATATTATACCAGATTTACTCATAAATTTCCTTTAACAAAAACACAATTAGAAAAGTTAGTAAATGAAAACCCTATGGTTTCAGGAAGAGAATTAGCATTATTAATATATCAAAAAACAAATATTAAAGTTGGGAAAAGAACTGTTTCAGAAAAGCTTCTTAAATGGAATATTAAACAAATTCCTAAGGATGAATGGCTAAAACAAACAGTTATAAAATTAAGAAAAAAGGGATTAAGCCTTAGAGAAATATGGTTAGATGAAGAAAGAGGATTGGGATTTAGTAAATCTAGTTGGGAGAAAAATAGATGGAGATTTTTTACTAGAATATTTAAAAATGATTTTTTAATCAAAGATAAAAATGGAAGTATAATAGAAAAAATCGAAAAGACTTATAGCTAAAACAACTATGATTTTATTTCATCTTGAATATTATCTCACCTTGTTTAATCCCAAGATGAAGTGCCTTGATATTTAGCTCAGGATCTCTTAGCCATTCTTTGATAACTTCTTCATAATGTTCTATTTCAATAAAGGGAAGTTTTCCAGTAGTAATAGCAAAACCAAGCATTATTAAATTAACATATTGATTTGATTTGAATTCATTTAAAGATAATTCCGTTGCATTGATAAAGTAAACTTGATTAGAATAACCTTTTAATATTTCTTCAATTTTTTCTAAAGATGGATATTCTTCTAAAGCTGCTGTGCTCATAATCCCGGGAATTGTTCTAGAATTTAAAACGAAAACAGTTTTCTTGGAGGCGAATAATCCACGTCTCAACGCTTCAGAAGGTTCAAAACAGATATAAAGATCCGCATCTCCATAACAAATCAAGGGAGATTGTAAATTTTTACGGTCATCATCTAATATTTCTTTTTGATACCTAGTATGACTACTGATAGCTCCTTCTCGCTGAGCGAGCCCATGCATTGAGTGTATTTGCTTGAATTAAGCTTATATTTCACTTCCAAAGGCTCGCTTTATACCTGCTTTTTGAGCTGCATATTCTATTAATCTTTTTAATGTAATAACTCCTTGACCTGCGGTCCCTGCTATTAAAATATTAATTATATCTGTTTTTTTATATTGCATTATTATCCTCATTTTTTGTAGTATCTTTTATATTAAATATCACGGAATGGCACCTCCACGCCTTCTAAGGCTATTGTTGATTTTCTTATTGCTCCATTCGGGCAAACTTCATAACAAACACCACATTTCACGCACCTATCTTGATCGATCTGCATTTCCTCTATTCCATCATGCTCTACCCTTCGAATCGCAGGACAACTTAGAACTCTTGCACATTCATAACACATCTGGCATCCCCCTATGAAATAGGAAACATCCTGCACCTTCTTCCCTTCACTTTCCAATTCTCTGATTTGATTCATGCGCCATCTATTGGCTTGTAAAGCACATTCTCTTTTTATGATTATAACCTTCAAGCCTTTAGTTTCCAATGCTTTTTCTATGGAACTCGTGAGTTTCTTTGGGTTATAAGAATCCTCTACCCTGAGCCAAGACACTCCAATGGCTTTACAGATTTTTTCAATCGAAAATCCCTTGTTCGTCAAGTACCTGAGAACATCATCTTGATGTCCCGTCATTGCCGTCCATGAATTTTGAAATATGATGAGCAACACGTTTGAATCATACCCTACCGCCTCCGCCAAGGGGGCCATACCCGTATGAAAAAAAGTAGAATCCCCTATCAAGGCGACTATTTTTTGATCCGATTTTGCCGCTAATCCGATTGCCGCACTTATCCCTCCTGACATGCATATTACTAGATCAGAACATTGTTGCGGTGGAAAAAAACTCATGACATAACATCCAATATCTCCGGAAATCACCGTGTTTTCCAGATGATTGGTTGCCTTTAAGATTGAATATAAAGTTGCCCTTTCGGGACATCCAGCACAGAAAGTGGGAAATCTACTTGGTATGAGCTCCTTATAGGAATCAAAATAATCCATTGCTTCAATAATTTTAGCATTTGGTTCTTTCTTAAATATCTTGGCCAATGTCGAGGCCACTAAACCCGTTGAAAATTCATTATATGATGGAAAATATGTCTTACCGATTATTTCCACTTTAATATTTTCTTTATGCGCTATTTCTGCTACTTTCATTTCCAAAAAAGGTTCTAATTCTTCTATGATGATAACTTTATCAAGTTCTTTCATGAAATCCGTGATTTCTTCATAATTAAGTGGATATACCATTCCCAGTTTTAAAACGGGAACATCATTTAAATCAAGTTGATTGAGTGCTTCCATCGTGTATCCAAAAGGCATGCCACTTGTAATAATTCCGATTTTATTATCTCCTGGAAACACTTTATTCAATCCTAATTTTGGAATGTGTTCTCTTAATTTTTCTATTCTTTCATATAATCTGATGTGATTGTTGATAGCATGGGGTGGTAATGAATTAAATTTAGGAATATTCCGAATGAATTCACCTTTTCTCTCACCCTTTTTTAAGGGTTCTAATTCTACTAAGCCTCTCGAATGGGCGCTTCTCGTCGAGGTTCTAAAATTCATCACTAAATCAAATTTTTCTGATAGTACAAAGGCAAGTTTTATCCAGTCCTTGCATTCTTGAGGTGTATGAGGTTCAATTGTAGGGAGGTGAAACATCCACGCATAAAAACGTTCGTTTTGTTCTTGATGAGATCCTAAAGAACCTGGATCAGAACCGACGACGATGACCATTCCACCAGGATTTGGACCATTTAAGGCAATCACGCTTAAAGCATCACTTGCCACGTTTAGTCCAACATGCTTCATGGGATTGAGACTCCTGACCCCGGTCCATGCCGCACCAGCACAGGCAGAAGTTGCGACGGCCTCATTCACGGCCCAATGATGGACTAAATATTCGCTAATATCTGGATTTCCTCTTAAAACTTGATGAAAATATTCCCCAATATCACTCGTGGGCGTGCCTGGATACTGGGAGACGTAAGAAACACCTGCTTCCAAGCAACCTCGGACTAATGCTTCATTTCCAAGCATCATGACCGTTCCACTTTCTTGAGTAAATCGAGTGTCTTTCTTTACCAAATTATTCAAACTCAATCTCTAATTATTCGATATTATTGAAAAATGAGCATTACAAAAAAAATTTATCAATATAAAATATAACTTGGAATCGCAATATACTAAAATATTGTAAACTTTATAGAAAAAATCAATTGAAAAATAGAAAAAAGGGTTTATCCTTCTTTTATTAAACTGATTCTAAAAAGGCATTAAATATGGCTTTTTGAACATCTGGGAAATCGGCAATTTCCTTATTTACCTTTTCAATAAAATCTTCCTTTGAAACTGCTTTTTTCAGGATATACTCATCAATATCTCTGAAGGTTTTAGTGATTTTATCATACGAGGCGATGATATTATCAAGGTTTTGACTAATGCTCATTTTCCAAGATTCATCACCTTTATCCTTTTTATCCTTATCTTTTTTATCTTTATCCTTGTCCTTTTTTTCTTTATCCTTATCTTTTTTATCTTTATTCTTGTCCTTTTTTTCTTTATCTTTATCTTTTTCTTTATCCTTGTCCTTTTTTTCTTTATCTTTATCCTTTTCTTTACCCATACGAATCACGAAAATTATTTTGTATATTTCAATAAATAATTATCCTATTATTTAAAATTTTTCTGGCTTCTAAACTAATTTCTTTATCAATATTTATCAAAAAATAAGAAAAATCTCAAAAAAAGTTACCAAAAAATGTCTAGTTATTATTAAGTAGATGACCAATCAACTTATTGAAAGTATCTCTGACATTTATGTTATCTTTTGCGCTTGTTTTAATGAAACCTATGATTTTATCATGATTTTGGATGAGGTTGGCCATATGTTCCTCTAAATATTCTTGATCTAAGCAGGTATCTAAATCATTTTTTGTGCCAACTAGCAATATGGGTAAATCAACATGTTTATTTAACTCCTGTATCCAACTTTCTACTTGCATCATCGAATTAAATCTCGTTAAATCAAATGCAAGGATTATTCCAACAGCACCTCCTAAAAAATTGGGAAGCATGAACCTGAATTGGGATTGACCTCCAAAATCCCAAAACACAGCTTCATATTCCTTACCATTGCCATTATATTTAATTTTTTTGTTGAAAAATCCCACTCCCTTGGTTAATGATGAACTTGGATCAAATATGTCATTTACATATCTATTTAAAAGAGAGCTCTTTCCTACTCCACCTTCTCCAACAATGATTATCTTCAATGTATTTTGATTTTCCATAACAATAATTTATAACAAATCTTTGGTTTATATAAAGGTATTATGATATCACATAATTTCGTCTCATGATAACATAATTCATAAGTGATATTTTAGATTTTTATCTTTATAAAAATGATCTTTAAACAACAGAAAAATAATATTTTTCATCTTTTTCGATTCGTTTGATTATCTCTTGATTTTCTAAATAGATCAAATGACCAAGAACTTCACTAAGAGCTAAAAATGAATTAATGTCATCTAAATCATTTCCAAAATGAATTTTAGAAATTTCAAAAGGGGTCATTGGTTTATTTTCTATCAAGCTTAAGATGTCTTGTAATCTTTTTTCATGATGGGCTTTTATTTCTTGAATTCGTTCTTGGGGATTATATATGATGTCCTGATGAGCGGGAAGTATTATTTTTGGATTCAGATCCGATATGACATCTAAGGACCTAAGATAATGAGCCAAAATATCACTAAAATCAACATCATCATTGGTTTTTAAATCGGGATTTATGAGGAAATTTCCTATATGGGGGGTGATTT
>CAZRIR010000137.1:5043-6490 GCA_964600195.1 uncultured archaeon
TTGAAACTTTTAATAAGTCCTACATGATCAATATGGCGATGAGTAATAAAACAATAATCAATATCTTTTATTGAAATCTTGATCTTTTTTAACAATGAATAAAACATTTTTGACCAATTGCCCATATTTAAACCTGCATCGATTAAAACCTTCTTACCATCAATTTCAAATAAATAAACACACACATACTTTACGTCAAAGGGCACGTCAATCTTAATTCTGTATACATCTTCAATTTTTGATGTTTCAGCGTTAAATTTTTGCAAATATAACTCATTTTATTTATGTTTTGTATAAAAAATTAATGCAAATTATTGTATATTTAATTTGACATTTTAAATAATAAGAATTTCTTGAATATTTTCCATTGAATTGAAATTCTGTTGTAATTTATGTTCCAAAAAAAGATTTTTATACTCATTAATTTTTATACCCGTATTTTCATTATTAACCTAATGAAAAAAATTCCGGTTCGCTGTCCCACTTGCAACCAAATGGGGTATATCGAAATTAATGATATTGATCTTCAACCTAATATAAGGGGAATAATGGGAGTAAATGTTTTAGCTTCAGTCATCTGTGAACATGCATTCGTGGTATATATTGATAACAATCATGAAATAAGAGATTGTTTTAGCACGGATTTTACCATTCATCTTCCTGAACTAGAGTTAGATGAAAAAGATAAAAGTAATGAACTAATTGATTTGGAGAGCATTAACATTGATTTAATTACTGCAAATATTTTAAGTCTAACTATTGTTAACATATTACACGCATGCTTTTTAAAAAAGAAATTACTATTCTTAAATGATAATGAAGAAATAAATCTTCATCTAAATAATTTTGTGAAATTTTGCTTTCAAGATTCATTTGATATTTTTTTTGAAGCGAAGCAAAGATGGGAATATGGTAGGGAAGAGGAAACTTACAAAGAATACATCATTATTGAAAATGAAAGAGTAATTAAAGATGAAGAAAATACTTTAAATCCAAAAAAAATAAAAATAGAACGTGTCATGGTTCAAACATTTTTAGCGAAACTTGAACAAAAAACCTCATTAATTTTACTTAAAAATGAAATCAAAATAGCATTTCATTTGGCTAAATATGTTAAGAAATTTTTTCTATCTAAGGGTGGTTTAGCATCACGACCGAAAGATCTAATAAAGTATCTTGATAAGAAATCTACTATATCAGTTAACAGGTATTATGTAAAATTCCTAATTCAAATACTTGCCAAATATTTTGATGTAAATATTAAGGATAAATTTGATTTTTCAGGATATATTGATTGGGCATGGTTTTTAGAATGATTTCATTAGCCATATGAAGTATAAATAAAAAAGAAAGGAAATAAAAATTATTTAGATTATTTTTTTGATTGCTTTAGCAAGTTCTTGAGCATCTTTATCACTGCTTTCAAGAATTTTAAAAGTTTCTTCTG
>CAZRIR010000138.1:0-6480 GCA_964600195.1 uncultured archaeon
CCCGTGACTTTTTCATCTCCAAAGGTTCCTAATATGTCGTCAATGATCTGAAAGAGGATGCCTAAATTGATTGCGTATGTGGACAATAATTTCTGATATTTTTTCTCGACATTTGCATAATTAGCACCAATTATCGTTGATTTTTCTATCAATGCTCCTGTTTTAAGAGAAATCATTTCGATGTAATCTGAAATGGAAAGTTCTTGTCTATTGACCATATCAATTTCGATGAGAACCCCATCACATACCTCGTGATATGCTTGTTCATACAATTGAACTCCCCTAATGTTGGAAGCGTCATTAAATTCATTATTCAAATAAGCTTCCAATCCAAAAAAGAAAGAACTATCGCCTCCCAAAATGCCAAGATTATTCCCAAAGTCCGCGGCAACCATCTTTTTTAATTTATAATTGTCATGATAAAGCCGAAATCGGTAATGAAATGAAGGTTTTCCCCTCCTAAAATCATCTTTGTCTATTATGTCATCATGGACTAAAGAAGCATTGTGGAGAAATTCAGTTCCAACACATGCTTTCAAAATCTGATCTTCTTTTTCTCCACTAAAGGCATTGTATGCGGCAATGCACATCAAGGGACGGATTCTTTTACCGCCCGAGAGAAAATAATCCTTTAATTCGGAGTAATAATCCTTTAAAAATGAATTGTTGATTTTTTCAAGTTTCTTGTCAAAAATAAGTTGAATTTCTTGATTGATTTTTGGCAAGTATTTCATCGCGTATTCCTTAAATTTCATCTAACTTCAGGTTTTGAATATCTTTTCATATTATTATATGAAATAATCTGTTAAATAAAAGGACTGCCATATTATGAAAATGAAAAATAAATAAAAAATAATGTATTCTTGCTTTAAATCTTAGCAGTTACATGAGTTTTTTCATGATTATTTCTGAAGATCGATGGTTTTGCCATAAAGTAAGGAATTTTTTCAAATTTTCATCATTTTTAAAAATTATATCTCTTTGGGCTCTTTTTGCTTTTAAAACTCTCAAAAATTTCTTATTTAATGTTTTTTCGTATTCAGATCCCAGCTTGTCTAACTTATCCCTATTTTCACATGTTTTAATGCTATCTACGGCAAATTGCCCAGACATCATTGCATAAGGAATGCCTTTTCCACTAATGGGGTCAACAATTCCACCAGCATCACCGACAGCAAAAACATTATCCTCATAAAGCCTTGGTCGTAATCCTACAGGTATCAAATGGGGTTTAAAAATCACTTCTTTCGAGTTTGCCAAGGCATTTTTCACGTGGGGTAGGGACATAAACTTGTTGAATTCTTCCCTTGAATTTTTAACCAAATTTATTTGATTTCCCCATCCGACGGTTATTATATCCTCCTTGGGAAATAACCATGAATATCCTACGGGAATAAATTTTGTTCCAAAATATAGATGGACGGTGTCTTCTCCAAGATGGTCTTTTATTTGTTTCTTTGTCGTTTTCATTTCACGAGTTATGGTAAGCACTACATCTTCACTTGCTAAATAAGGCCAATTTAGCTTTTTGAGAGTGGGAGAAGCAGCACCGTCTGCAGCTATGACATATTTTGCTTTATATTTATCTTTATTTGTGGTGATCAGATACTTTTCATCACTTTTTTCAATGTGGATGAGTTGTTCCTGTTCTTTTAATATCGCACCACTTGAAATTGCCATGTCAGTTAAGAATTTATCAAACACGCTACGCCAAACAACGGCCCCCTTTCCTTCTTTTGAATATTCTTCCCCATCTACGTGATGGAGAACAAGGTATTCAATAATTCGGGCGATTTTATCTTCGGGATAATTTATTTGTTCGACTAATTCCCAAGCTATAGCACCTCCACATGCTTTATATCGCCCCTCTTCACTAATTTTCTCCTTATCAATAATGCAGGTATTATATCCATATTCAGCAGCTATTCTCCCCGCAATAGATCCTCCCGGTCCTGCTCCAATGATGATTATGTTATAATTATTATTTGAACTATTCATGTCGTAACCTTTTTCATGTATTATTAAAAAAAATGATGGTAATATAAGAACTTTTTAAATATTGATTTACTAATGTTTATACCTTAAAATATCATTTCTTGGATGAAAATTCTATAAATTCCTGATGAAGTCTATTCTAATTGTAGTTATTACATGTGGTTCCATGTGGATTTTTATGGAGTGGCCCTTAATATTAACAATATCTGCCTTTATATCAGTTTTGGGGAACTCCTCTAAAAAATTTACTATAAAAGCATCTTTTATGAGAATATATTGGCAAAATAATAAATTTGAGTCTTGCGGTTTGGATGATAAATTATAGCATCTTATTATTAAATCATCACCTGATTCTGATTTTTTTAAAATGCCCAAGAGGATGAAATGATTATCAATTTCAAAAAAACTCATTTTTTCTGGTAAGTATTGGTTTTGAATACTTTGGTCTGTTTTTTTTGTGCTCAGCGATAATATATTTATACTTCTCATTCTATTTCCAATCATTAATGGAAAAATGGGTTTTAGAGGATTGTTAAATTCTTTTCCTTTTATATGAATTTCTGATTCATTCCAGCTAGATTTTTCATTATCGATGATTAAAGATAGGTCAAATACATGTTTTCCAATACATTGGGCTTTAGGGGTTTTATATTGTGGACCTGCTTCCATGGATCTTGAAGATAGCTTCTTTCTTGACAACCAACCAATACAACGTAATAATGTAATTGCAATAGTTAGAGTTCCATCCTCATTTTTAATTACTTCATATTCCGGCAAACCTTTATTTAAAACGGCAAAAACTTTACTTTCATTACTAATTGCCACAAAATCTTTTTGGTGATTATTGGGCAATGGTTTCTGAACCCAACCTTTACCTGAGGGTAATTCTATATTTCTAGGGATTACATAAAAATGACCATCACAATATACTTTTTCAGAGACTAAATTTGAAGGAAATAATGCTTGAATGCGGTGATCTTTACTTTTATTATTTAATATAATTTTAAAGTCTATGCGTTTAATTCCCTTGTAAAGGGATATAAACATTGTAATTTCGTTTTTAACAATTTTTTCATTTCTTTGTTGCCGATCTTCCGATAGTGAGGCGGGTAAGTTCAATACCATTTTTATTTGCATCACTTTTTCAAAAGGTCCATCTAAATTGGGAATTATTTCAATTATATCTCCATCAAAGGAAGTACATTCCCTATCTCTCTGATTCTTTATTGGTCCTGAAAAATCATATTCATCCCCCCAATCTCCTACATCTTTAAACATGCAAATATTATCATAAACTTGACCAGTATTTTTATCCAATACTCTAATTTTTCCATCATCTTCAATTTTTACATGATAAAAATCATTTTCTAAATCTCTATTAGTTATTTTAAGATCATTATCGAAACGATTATAGTCCTGATGTGATTCATTCTTGATTAGGTAATAAGTATTATATCCACATGCCGGAACTTCCGCTATAAAGGAGATCTTGTTACTGATATCACTTTCTTGTGTATATCTTGGATCTAATTCCGAAGCTTGCTGGAAAAATGGAATTTCTATACCTTGATTATCAATTAGTTTAAATTTTACAGGAAATTCACGAGATTTTTTTCTTTTCATCGTTAAAACATCAAAAATTACCAAATCTCTCCGTTTCCAAGGTAAGGGATTAAATACCAGAAAAGGAATAAAATTTTTATCTTTATAGCTAAATTTTATTTTGCTGGTAAGGTAAACTATTGAATTTTTTATGATTTCATTACCTATTTGTTCAGCCCAATCAAACCTTACCTTCATTTCATCGTGAACTTGATCAATACTACACCCACAAATTGAATCGTGTGGATGGTTCTTAATTAGCCATTTTATTCCAGTGCTAATGAAATCTTGAGGATATTCAAAATTTTGTTCCTTATCAAGGATCCAAGTAATTGTTGCTAATGGTTCCGAATATTTTTCATAGAGATATTCGATTTCAGTATTTTTTTGCTTAATCCATATTCTAGTTGATAAAACACCCGATAGAATCGGAGTATATTTTCCCCATCGGAGTTCTCCTTGAAATTTTTTGAAGTTTGCACCACTAAATAATATTTTATATATATAAGACTCAAAATCATTTTGTTCCATTAAAATATTTGGATTTGCTTCATTCCATTGCTTTATAATTTGAGGAATTTCCTGTTGAGCTTCCGCATGATCAACACCATTGTTGAGTAATAAATATGGTGTCCGTGAATCTTTTTCTAGCATTGAAATGAGATTTTGTATAGAATTTAATGCTTTTTCATATTTTCCGTTTACTTGAGAAGTATTTAAGTGAGCCGCTGACATGTATCCTAATTTTAAAAAAATTGCTAAGACATTAGCGGCATTTCCAGGGGCTTGCCATTCAAATTCTAAGTTTAGTTCTTGATTTTCAAATTCATCACCAAATCCTCTCCAGAAAATAATTGAAGGTATTTCAAATCCCGAGAAGATCTGTGGTAATTGTGCAAAATGGCCAAAGGTATCAGGAATATATCCTGCTTTCATGATGTTTCCAAAATCTTTAGCAATATGATGTCCTATCATTAGATTTCGAATTAAAGATTCCCCACTTATCAAGAATTCATCCGGTAAAACATACATTGGTCCAATAGAAAGACGTTTTTGCATTACATACTGCTTAATTTCATCTTTTTTTTTTGGTTTAACTTCTAAATAATCCTCTAAAGGGATTGTTTGACCATCCAAGGTAAAATTTTTGTATTCAGAATCCTCTCTAAGAATCGTAAGTAATTTATCAATTAAAACCACTAATTTTGCACGAAACTCTTGAAACGTTAAATACCATTCACGATCCCAATGTGTTTCAGGGACAATAGTAATGTGATTAGTTTTTACCATGTTATTTCTTTATTTAATATCTTCATTTATATTTTCTTCTGAGAAATTTTAGGTATAGGAAAATTTTTCACTCATAGAATCTTTAAGAACAAGTATGAGTGATGCTAAGGAAACCAATTTTCTTATAGGAATTTTTGGAGAATTTTTTGAAGCACGAAATATTATTGGCCAATCTTTAGGCTCTCCAGGAACTAAATCTGATATACAATTTTATAATCGGTTAGATGAAGCTGAAAGTAATATTTTCTGTGTATTAATTCCTGTTGATTATCCCGAGAAGATTAAACCATTCTTACAAGTCTTGACCATTACAAATATCTATATTTTAGTAATTGATTTAGATATCGGATTAAATGCTGTAATTGGAGAAATGCTCGTAGGAATGGACATGTTTAACGCATTATTTAGCAAGAATGCCATTATTATAATTTCTGGCATAAATTCAAAAACAGAATGGAAATTAGATGATATTCGAAAAAAGGTTAGGAATATTCTAAGTACAACAAGTCTAAAAAATATAGAAATTCTTGAATTGAGAGACAACAATAAAACAGATCTAGAAAGAATAAAGGAAAAAGTAATTGAGTTAAAAAATTCAGATATTGCTTTAGAAAAGGATGATTCACTCTATACTAAAGTCTTGATTGACCACGCATTTCCGGTCAAGGGAATTGGAACTGTTATTTTAGGTGTTATTAAAAAGGGTTCAATAAATGTAGGTGGAATGGTCGAGATTGTAGGATACAATGGCTCTCCCCCGAAAAAAGTGATTATTAGAAGTATCCAAAAACACGATAGGGATTTCAAAACAGCTCATGAAGGAGATCGTGTTGGTCTTGCGTTAAAAGGAAATATTTCCCATCAAGATATCAGTAGGGATAATATTATTGTTTCCCAAGGAATTTTTAAAAATGAAATTAAAATAGAAGCAAAAATCTATATCAATCCGTTTTATAAACCTAAATCGGGGATAATTAAACCTGGAGATGGTACTCAATATCACGCATTATCAGATCTAAAAATATCACCTATTAAGCTACTTTCTGGAGATGAGATAAAACCAGGAAATTCTGGAAACGTTATCATGTCATTGGAAAAACCACTGGTTCATGATGGGAATGGAATAAAGGGGATCATCACCGAACTTAATCGATTTGAAAATAAATTGAGAATCATTGGTTATTTTGTTCAATTATTAGAATAATTTAAAAAAATGTTATAATAATTACTTATTAATGTTTAAAGTTAAAGAACTTATATTTTATTAGAATATACTCTAAAGTAAAAATTTATATATATTTATTTAAAATAAGATTCATCGACAAAAACGTGATAATTTATGACTAAATATGAAGAAATAAGAGATATTTTGATTGAACATAAAGGTAGAGAAAATGCCATCACTTCAAATACGATAACATCCAAAATTGGTGTAGATTCCAGTCCTTCAATGGTAGATATCAGAGAAATAATAACTATTACGATCTTCAAATTCGAATTACCAATTGTCTCTTCAAATTCAGGATATTATTTATTACGGGAGAAAGATGACGAAGATGTTGAAAGATATGAGCGTTCCTTAGATCAACGAGT
>CAZRIR010000139.1:0-6408 GCA_964600195.1 uncultured archaeon
AAGAAGATTTGCCATTTTTTTTGTATCTTCCTTCATAGCTCAAAATATTATCAGTTATATTTTAAATGAGATGAAAACCCAAATGTAATTACTGCTCTTTAGCTTTTATCTTTAAAAGGTTTACGATATAACCAGAGATTCTATTTCTCAGGTGTTTAGAATCTATTTCGACATATTTATCCAATAATTTTTTATTTTGCTCAAAATCCGTTGTAAATACATCTGGATATTTGTTTATTAGTTCCTTTGAAACGTTCTTGATCAATACTGTTCTTACTTTTCCCATTTTCTTTGAGTTTTTTATTCTTCACTAAATTAGTAAAAGTAGTGATTCCTTTAATAAAATTTTTTCTAAAAATATGACTTTTTATATTTAAATATAAAAGATATCAATGTGAAACATAAAAAGATATTACTTTTAATTATTCTATTTTTTCTAATAGGCCAGTATAATACTACAAAATATTGTACAGCTTTTCCTTGTAATCTTATTTATATGAACTCTGATCGACAAGTATACTATTTTGATGATAGGATAATCCTTAATGCCTCTTGGGATCTAAATTATGATCCCGGAAGTCAAATATCATACATAAAAATCCAAATTTTTAATTCTCAAAATGTAAATATATGGGAGTCCCAATCCTATGATGAAATAGGGATCCATAAAGGGAATTGGACAATTGACATCAATTCATTAAATCTCTCTTTATCAAATTCTACATATTTTCTGTACATAAAACTATTTTTATATTTTTATGATTTTTTTAATTCAGAATATATTTACGATTATCTTCAAATAATTCAAATACAAATAATTAAAAAAGATATATCTTATCAGATTAGCGGTTTTAATAACCACCTTAATAAAGCAGACAATTTAGATTTTTACTTGCAATTTTTCATTGATTCTTATGGAAATATAACGTATGTTTCAAATCAAACAATTTCGTTTGAATTGATGAAAAATGATATGATGTTGTACTCACAATTATTTATTTCTAATGAAGAGGGAATTATACATCTCTCCGTGTGCAATATCACCGAAATTACAAATGGACGTAATAAAATAAGGATTTTGATTGATAGCAATCCATTATTTAATAATTTGATTTTGGAATTTGAATTATTTATTGATATAGATTATCCTGACAATAATAATAACAGTATTTTTTTCATAATCTTAGTTTTAAGCATTATAATTGGAATCGGGATGACATATTTTATATATAGGCGTTTAAAGAAGGCGCACCAAAGACCATTTGCCGAATTAATTATAGAAATATAATTATAATTGTAATTCAATATGAGTAATTGATTTTCCCGACAAAATATCTGAAAATTATTAGTCTGTTCCTAAATATATATTTTTTTTTACTTTTTTTTGATTATAGGATTTAATTGGTCTTACTATATGAATGTAAATTATATTGAAGAACTTTTAAAAGAAACTACAATTTTTAAAGATGAAAGTAAGCTTGATATGAATTATATCCCTGAAAAATTACCCTATAGAGAGAAAGAATTATCGTTATTATCTCAATTATTTTTAACACTTTTAACGCACCCTAATTCAATCTCAAGAAAAGTCTTGATTACTGGAAAGACCGGAATTGGAAAAACAGTTACGATTAAATTATTTGGTATGCTTTTAGAGGAAGTTGGAATGAAGAGGTGCGTTCCAATTAAGGTCATACATATTAATTGTAGAAAAGAAAGAACAAACTATAAAGTTCTAATTAAAATTATTCGCATATTGAATTCCAATTTTCCAAAAAGAGGATTTTCTCTCCAAGACCTGATAGAAACAATGAATGAACTTTTAAACCAACATAATTTGCATCTAATAATTGTATTAGATGAATTATGTTATTTAATTAATAATGGAGGAGATCTTGTATATTCTTTAACAAGGGTTAATGATGATTCTATAAATAGCTTACAAAGATTATCTATCATAGGAATTGTAAGAGATATTTCTTGTTTAAATAATCTTGATGTCAGTACACTTAGCACTTTACAAAGGAACATCATAAAATTTAATTCATATACAAAAAAACAAATTTTTGATATAATAAAGTATAGAGCGGAAATAAGTTTAAAGGAGAATACATTTTCAGACGAAATTATCAAAGAAATTTCAGAAATAGTCTTAAATAATGGAGATATACGGCAAGGATTGAACCTTTTATGGAAATCGGCAAAAATTGCACAATATCAACATCTCAAGTACCTTACTCCAGAATGCATTAGATTAGCAAGTCAAGAGTTGATTTCTTTTTCAACTCAAGACACCTTGAAATATATGAAAGTTCATAAATTACTTTTATTATTAGCAGTAGTTCAAGTCTTAAAAAAAAATGAAAAAACACAAATCTTTATATCAGATGTGATTAAAAATTATCAAATTAATTGTGAAAATATTAGAATTAAGGAAAGATTATATTCTCAACTATGGAATTATTTGAATGAGTTAAAGAACGAGAATATAATTTCTATGGAAATATTGAGTCAAAAAATTCGCGGTAGAAAAGGAATTATTAAAATCCCTGAAATTCCACTGGACAAATTAGAGGATTTAATTAATTCTATTTTACATTCAAAAGGTGTAATATTTTAATGATTGGAAACAAAAATGCTCCCATCATCGAAAATTTATTTGGATCTAAAGCGAGACTTAAAATTTTAAAAATTTTAGCTATAAATGAAGAAATGTCGATTTCCTCAATAATTTCAAAAACAAGATTAAATCATTCAAATGTTATAAAACACTTAGATGTCCTTAAAAAATTTAATTTAGTTCAAGAGAAAAATTTTGGTAGGATTAGAATTTTTAGATATAAGATTGAAAACATTCAAGCACGAAGTTTTAAGAATTTTATTAAAATTTGGGAAGGATTTTGTTAATTTACAAAAATTATGCTAAATTCCATAAAAGAATATCCATTATTCGAGACTTTTTTTTTATCTTTCTCAATTTTTACCTTATTATTCATAATTTTAATTTGTCTTGGAAATGATCTTAAAAAGAGAAAAATAAACAATAATTTATTTGTAATTTTTACGCTATTATGCTTTTTATTGATTTTTATTGAAACTATAATCTACAAAACAATCTATATTTTTTTAGAAAAACTGATTCTTTTTATCTCAATATCCTTCCTGTCTATCACGTTATTTGCTCTTAACATAATAGGAGGAAGTGATGGTAAACTCTGCATTTTAATATTTATTACAATTCCTTTAAAATTATTAAACTTATCAAGTATCTTTTTATTTTGGGGGTTTTTTTGGCTGGTCTATACTTTTATTTTATTGATAAAATATTGTATGAATCAATTTACTTCAAATAAATCCTTGTTTGATGCAATTTTTGATTTTTACTTGGAAGATAACAGAATTAAAAAACTACACATAAAAACAACTTTTACCCCCGTTACTTTTAGAGATTATGAGAAGAAAAAAAGATATCTTCTAAAAGAAATTGATCTCCTATTCTATAATAATAAAATTAAAAATTATCAATTTTTAATTCAATATAGGCCCCCTTTAGTTCTTATTATTCTTTTTTCATACATCTTCTTTCTATTTTATAATATCGTAGTTTAAATAGACAATTTCAATCTAAATAGTAAAAGAATTTTTAAAACTATGAATACAATAATAACAAAAAAAGATCTAAAACAATCTCTCAATTTCTTATCAGAATTGAATCTTGTGGAAGGAGATTATGAAAATATTATGAAAAAATTTAAAGAATTTTTTGATAAAGAAAAAAATAAATCAATACTCGATAAGATTACAAAAAATATTTCATTTGAGGATAAAATTGATATGAATTTAATTATGAAAAAAATTATTGAGAGTAGAGAGATGCCCCATCTTAACATTCTTCTTCAAAGAATGATTAAACATGAAAATCTAATAAACGATATTCAAGACTATTTCATTGAAAAACTATTATAAACCTTTTTTTTTTCATTGATTATCAATTTAAAAATATTAAATTTTAAATTTGTTGATTTTTATTAAATTAATGTAAAGTATAATTTTAACGAAGTGATAAGTAAAATTGGAAATTGAAAAAAAGAGGGAAACTTCTTGGAAAATTGAGTTGAAAAACAAAAATGATAATGTTGAATTAACATCCGTAGAAATAAGTGGAGTAGTAAGGCGTATAAAATTATCTGTTAATAACCGAGATAATTCCGCAGAAGTTGAAATGAATAAAGAAGAATTTTTTAACTTTCTCTCTTTAATTTCAGCTTTCAAAGATGTTGTAATCGGAGATGATTCTCTTATAATTGAAGAAGATCTAAATTTAATACAAAGTAAGGTATCTGCGCCTTCTGAAGTTGCAGATATAAACGAAGAGATTTATAACATTGATGATGATGAGACTGAAAATGGATTCAATGAAACGGATGAAGAACGGCTTGATCCTGAAGAATGGGACCCTTGGTAGTTAAAATAACATTACTTCCTAAAGTTATATTTTAATAACGTATTTTATATTATTTCAAACCATTATCGAAGTTTAAATATTCTAACTATAAATAGATTTCGATTATGTCAGAGCTCAACTTTATATTACTTCAGATATTTAGCATCTCTATATTTTTGATTATTTTATTTGTATATTCAATAATTTCATCAGAATTAATCGCGAGCGTTCTAATAATGGGACTTTATTTGATTTCCTTAATACCACTTTATTTAGCAATTGAAAACCTACAATTAATAATCTTAAACTATAATCTAGAAAATATTATTTTTTTTAAAATAGTAATCTGCTATTGTGATCTCATAAATATTATAATTGGATCATTCCTAATCATCCAATTAATTTATTTATCCGTTATGTCTTGAAATTTTAAATACTAATAACATTTAAAGCCAATAAAAAGCTAATAAAGAAGAAAAACGAATAAACTAAGATACAAAGAAAAATGAGATTTATTTTATTTCTATGGTTTATGATCTTTAAAAAAAAATAAGAAGTAATTATATTACTTGACAATAATGCCGTAAATACTAACATTATTGAGAATAGATCAATAGAAGTAGAAATTAATTCCGAAATTGTCAAAATTGAAAAATTCAAATCAAAGTTAAATACTCCAAAAAGGGGAAAAATTCCACCAAAAGCTCCAACGATTATAGGTAATAGAATTAAATAAAAAAATACCTTAAATTTTTCACCTTTGATGATTATCATAAGTTTTTCCTCCAATTTTTTATGAATCTGGATCAATTTAATTATTTCTAATAATTTTTCTGAGCTATAATAAGCATTTTCATTGACAAAACGCTTGATTGATTCTATTATCAATTTATATCTGGTAGATTTTAAACTCAAATTTAATGAATCCATCATTTCATTAAATGATTCCGAATTTTTAACTAAATGAGCAATTTGTTTTCTGATTGGAGTTCTCAATAATTGAAAATGCTCTCGATTTTGAACATAGGTTTCTATAAATGCTTTTTCTTGTGAAATATTTTCCTTTAAATTTATTGCAAATTTTTTAATGAATCCAAGAAACTCATCAAATTTTCTTCTCTCTATAATAGATTGTTCTGTTAGTAAACCAATGAGATTTATATCAATTTTGATAAATTTTTTGTATAAATATTGTAATAAGAGAAAAAATACAGGAATTGTGATTAACACCCAAAGTATCAAGCTTTTTTGAAATAATAAAATAAAGCACAATCCTATTGGATAAAAAATACCAAAAAAAAAGAGTACTGAAATTTTGTTTTGAAATTGTCTTAAATATATTTTGAATGATTTTTCTAGAGATCGCTCTTCGATTTTGTTCAGTATTTTATCATTTTTATATTTGAATATTTTGAGTATCCTTAAAAATTCATTAAAATCTTTTGATGGAGTGATGACTTTATCTATTTCTACTTCAGGTATTTTTCCTAAGTGTATGTTTCTTAGAATTTTTTTAAAAATATTAGATAGTGGAATTTCGTATCTAGTCATGAGGAGAATGAAGTTTAAACAACTATCAGAATTACTTTTCATAGTTTTTTGAATCAAAGCATAGTCCAACCTGATAAAATTTAAAAAAATATTGATCCTTGATTCTATACGTCTTAGTTTTTTATTAATTACCATATTAAATCTGTAAGAAATAAAAATCGATATGAGCAAAGAAAAAATTATTAATAGGAAATAATTTGATGGAATAAAGAAGACTAATAACATTGAAATGAAAAATGTAAGAAAAAAAACAAAAAAACTCGCTTTGTTTATATCATCTTCATTTAATCCGTAATTTTTAACATATAAAAATCCATATCTCTGTTTTAATTGTCTAAACTTAAGTTTTGGTAATTTTTTCTCATGAAAATATGTGCAAAATTTAATATATTGCTTAAAATACATAATTAATA
>CAZRIR010000140.1:0-6402 GCA_964600195.1 uncultured archaeon
ATTTATAAATTAAAATTGTATTTATGTGCATTTTTTAAAGCATCAAAAGTTGCTTTCACAAGATTTTCACTCGTACGGGTATCTCCAAATGTTTTACTCCAGACATCTTCAATACCACATAATTTTAAAACTTGCTTAACTTTATCAGCGCATGCTAATCCTACACCTGCTGGTGCAGGAATGAGCTTGATCTTGACACTTCCACACTTACCTTCAATTTTGAAAGGAATACTATGATTTCCACCACAACCACATTCTTTACTACCACATCCTCTAAGAACAGGAATAACTGATAACTTTGCCTTATCAATTGCTTTTCTGATCGCAGGTCCGACTTCTCGGCTCTTTCCAGCACTAACTCCTATGAATCCTTCAGACCCCACTAAAACTACTGCTTTAAATTTGGATCGTTGGCCACTAGCCGTCATTTGTTGTACCATTTTGATTGTTGCGACATCCTCTGCTAATTGTGGTAAGAGAATATCAATAATCTCTTTTTCTTTAACAATTAAATTATTTTGAAAGATTTTATCTAAGGTAATTAATCCTTGTTGAACTAATTCACCAAGTTTTGTTCTTGGTATCCATTCAATTTCAGGTTTTCTACTTCTACTCATTTTGATCACGTTATTATAATTAAGCTTTACTTTCTATTGATTTTCGCGTGCTTGAAATAATTTGACTTATTTTCAAGGGATTCACATTATTTTTAATATATCCAGAGTATACTTGTTGAAACGCCTCTGGTTCATTTTTTTTCAAGTTATTACTGTATGTTTCTATATGTTTTCCTTTAATCTGATCCTCCAAGATTTCTGGGAAGAATTCTTCTCGATATGGAACATCCAATCCACTATCTATTATTCCCTTACATGCTGCAAGAACCCTGAATCTATGATAAAAGATGCCCAAATCGAAAATGGCTTCAGTAATTTTCTTTTTCTTTGCTCTCATTCCCGCTAAATAACCAGTTAAGTAAGCTGCAGGAATATTTCCTGAATTAGCAGTCCAACCATACTTGGAGGTCAATTCTTTTGAAAATGCAGAAACGAGAACATTATCTCCTCCCATTTTTGACTCGATTATTTGAACTTTAATATGATTATTTGATGCTCTTATCACTACTCTTAACTTTCGGGATTTGATTAGCTTTAATCTCTTATGATAATTCGTTTTTGAATCTACTCTTCTTCGGAATGGTTTCCTATATCTTGGTCCTTTTGCCATTTTTACCTCCCTCTTCGCATTAATTCTTTTTCTTTAATGTATCGATTCATTTGGGCAACGCTATTGAACATTCCACCTTTTGCATTCTTGTATAATTTTCGATAGGTCGCGGTCGTGATTAATTTTCTATCCCTTAATTTTTTTAGTTCTCTTCTCTGTGGGCGTATTCTCTTCATCCAGGCCTTCTTTTTTGGAGTTCGTGCGGTTTTTTTACCTTTTCTTTTTCCTATTCCTCTTGCGCGTCCTTTCTTTTTTCTTTCATGACGAATATTTTTTCTCGATTTGCTTATTCCTTTTTTATATTTCTTTTGTATGGCACCTTCCTTAATTAAATTACGTATATCTTCTCGTGTAATTGCCATTTTGATGTCCTCTATCATATAGGGGTCAAAATATACGCGATTTTCCCCACATTTCAATATTTCAGCTGCCAACCTTTTTTGAGCGCTAACATTCATTTTAATCACGATCTATTTATTATTTGTTTAATCCACAATATCATCAATAGAAGAATCTAACAATGCTTCTAGCTTTTCAATCTCCTTTTGTGATGTTCCAATATTTAAGACTTTAAAACCTCTTCGTCTTGCATAATCTATTAGAATGATCCTCTTCTTGCCACCCAATTTACTAGCAATTTTTACTGCTTGTTTTCTTTTATTTAATTGTTCAAAATCCTTTATATTTTCAACAGTAACCTCCTCATATCCAGAAGGATGGATTCCTCTTACTTTCTTTGGACCTCTATAACCTACCGTGGGAGATTTAACTCCTGATTTTGTTTTTTTTCTCGTTTGAGAGTCAATTCCATGGGCTTTCCTCCAAGGATCCTTAACTCGCTTATAACGCCAGGATTCCACCCTTCGGAAAGATGGATTTTTTTTTTTAATAATGCTTCTTAATTCCATTAGTCTTTTATCTTGATGTGGCACGTTTTTCACCTATTTTATTTCCCAGAGTATTTCTTCTCCTATCATTTTTTTATAAAGATATACGCCATCTTGAAAAACTCGTGGATCTTTTTTACGAATTTTACAAGCTTTTTTAATATTTGAAGCAATTTGTCCTAAAATTTCTTTATCAGGACCTTTTAAAATTACTTCATCACCTTTAACTTCAATATTAACATATTTATCATCAAATTTAGTTTTTCTAGGAGCTCTTTCTCCTAAGAAATTGACAACCTGAATTTCATCATTTTTTACTTCAACATTACAAGGAAAATGGGAGTAACAAACCATTAAACAGTACTTATAATTTGTTTGAACTCCATCAATCAAGTTATTAAGAATATTGATAATAGTCTTAGCTAAAGCTAAAGTTTTATTGCTGGGAAAATGAGCTGAAAAGAAAATTTTTTTACCCTCATTCGTAATCTTTATTCCTCGAATATGAGAAAAATCTTTTTCCACCTCACCTTCAGGTCCTTTTACAGTTATGTGATGATCTTCACTAACAGTTATCTTCACACCTTTAGGTATCTCAAGTTCTTCCTTGAATAATGTTGTTTTTACCATTCTTTTTACCTCTATTTATTCTAATAAATATAACATAACGTCATTCCGCCAATTTTTTTCTCTTCGGCTTCCTTCATGGTCATTATGCCTTGATTTGTTGTCATTATTATGATGCCTAACCCGGGAGCAGGTAAAAGCCTTCTTTCAAGAGTTTCAAATTGGGAAATTTTATAATTTAATCTTATCAACGCTTTACACTCGTTGATCCTTCCTAATAATGCTATTTTAAACTTGCCTTGCCTCCCGTCATCATATCTTTCGAACTCTCCAATATACGCGTGCTGCTGATATATTCTTAAGATTCTTTGCAATAATTTTGATGCGGGACTAATGACCACTGTTTTTTTACGAGCATATTCGGCATTTTTAAGCATGTTGCATGCATCACTTAATGTATTTACCATTTTCTCAAAGCACCATTAAATTTTTTATTTCTAACTTCTCTGCAATATTCAGAATAGTGAAAGATTAAATTTTAATTTTGTGAAAAAGAACTCGAAATAATCAAAAACTTTAAATTTATAACTATCAAAATCCAAAGGTATTGAAATTACAAAAATTAATATCAAATGTATATTTTTAATGTATTATCAATGAATTTTACATGAAATAATATATAAAAAAAATGCCTCAATCAAAAATTACACAAGGAAAAGGAAAAAGAGAATGTCGTAGATGTCATACTCATAGAGGTCTAATCCGGAGATATGGATTATACATATGTAGAAGATGTTTTTACGAAATTGGCGGAGTTTATGCGTGATTTCCACGTATTAACGCAAATATTGGCTTCAGACGCTTTGAGTAAAAATATCTTACCATCTCTCATTCAATTTTCAAATTATCTACTTCAACTAAATATTTCTCAGAAATCTTTCTACTTATTATATAATTTCTAAATTTTCGAACATGATTCCAATCTCCTTTATGTTCACTAGGTATTTTCCAAAAGACTCTTACATATTTTCTTAAAACTTCTATATTTTTAAAATACATGTGGTTTGAGATTTCATCAAATGAATATTTTCTGTTTACTAATAAAGAAGATAATTTTGGTTTTAGTATTGATAATCTTGCTTTTTTTAAACTTCCCCACCATCGAATAATATAGTTCATTTATAGTAGACCAAGGAATTCCTCTCACATTTTCATCAATTTCTCGATATTCTAAACCACGAGAAATCAAATCCCTTAGATTTTTTTTTAATAATTCTCTCTTTATTTCGTCATAAGTTTTTTGCCAAAATTCATCACACCATTTCCTGATTGTATCCCTACCTCGCTTAAAGACTATGCCTGATAAAAAAATTGTAGAATATCCATGTTTTATGAGATCTTTAAGTATAGGTTTTAGTATTTCTTCCCTTGCAACTTTAAGACTGCTCATATTCTTTTTTTTTGGCCAATAACCTTCAATTCTCTCATAAAGTGCCCATCTACTTAAAATTATATTATGTTCTCTCTTGATTGTTCTAATCATTTCCGATTGATACATGCCTTTAGCAATATAAGGAATTAAGATGGATTTTGGAACATTAATCTTTGGCCCTCCACCCCCTCCCTTAACTACATTCATAATCCTGTTTGGATACTTTGCTTTAAAATAATTTATCCATTCATCTTCTTTTATACGAGTTTTAATATCATTCCAACAAATTTCAATAACTTCAAACTTAAAGGCGTCATCAATGTTAATACCAGCATTATCTAATTTTCTGATCAATCGAAAAATATTTCCAGTTTTATTGTTTTTTATCGCATTTTGTTTGTAAAAATACCATCTTGAATTTAAAGTTCTAGTTGTAAAGCCAATCAAAATCTTACCATCATTAATTTTATTACCTTTTGCATCAATTTTTTGTGTAATTTTATATATAATAGAGTACCAGCGATATAAATTCCGCTTTTTGTATATTTTTTCAATATTTTTTTTATTACATGTTCCACCATATCGTTCATTACTAATATCTCGAAATTTATATTGTTTATCAAAGTGTTCTGATTTTTGAATTAAATTTTTAATGTATTTGTCTAAATCAACTGGAAAAGGACCAAGCGAAGAATATTTTGTTTTTTTTTTCCAAGAAAATGGTTTTAACTGATATTTATTTATATATTGTTTAAAAGTCATATTAAAACGAGATTTACACCAATATCTTCTATAATCAATAAAGGTTTTAGCAGTAATTTCCTTCAAATCTCCTTTAGCTTTATTTATAAAATAATCTCAATCGATATATTTGTTGTCAACTTTCAATAAAGGGTGATGTTTATCAAAAAAATTAAAAAATTTTATTTTTTTACTCACTTTTATATCAGAATTTAAATATTTATCTTGATTAATGTTCTTTAAAGTTTTAAAATCCTTAGTTGAATTAACGAATTGATTGATGCCATTATAAAGAATTAGTTCAAATTTGCTAACATTTTCGGGTTTTATTTTCTCATTGATTATATTACATATGATATAAATAAGACCATAAAGAAAATCCAAGAACCTTTTTTATAAGAATTATTATCTTGAAGCTTCTTTTTTAATCTATAGTAATCTCGTTCAAAATCATCTCGGGTTATTTTATGAAGCATTTTATAAAATTTAACATTCATTTTCTTTTTTGGAGAAAAACAACTATCATACAATCCTTTAACGAGATCATCGATTGAATTATCTTTTTTTTCATTAACGACATGAATAATACTAGCAATAGCGACTGAAAGATTTTCCTTGAAGATTGGTCTGAAATCCGGATCATTAATGATCTCCATCACATGTTTTACTTGTTTAGATGTCTGGGGATAAATTATTTTAGATGAGTTTGATTGTATACCTGAATTTTGACGTTTATTACGTATAACATTAGAAGCCTTGGATTTATCATTATCTGCTTCTTTTTTAATTTCTCCTTCAGAATTAATGACATTTGATGAATTTTCCCTTTCTTCAATTTCTTTTCTGAGATCAATACCACAATTTTCACAAAATACATTCATAGAAGTGTCTTTATTAAATTCTTCGATGAGAGAACCGGGAATCTCATATCCACAATAATTGCAATATTTTAATCTGAAGCGCTCGTGATTATTTTCTGGCATTTATTATTTTATTTCACTCAAAAATTTTAAACTGCATTATTTTAATTAAAATACGTTCAAATGAATCTATATAAATAAAAAGAATCTAAATATAGAACATAATTTATTTTATATTTTTAGAATTGGATGAAAATAGCTATTTATGTTCAGTTCCAATTCCACTCCAATTAAGGTTGCTGTTATGGAAGGATCTATTATTCTTAATCAAGATTTTAATCTTATTTCCAAATTTATCAACTGCGATGACTGAGATCACTCCGATTATCATAGCAGGGATCGTGATAAATAGTCCATTGATTAATATTTTTGGATCATTAGAAATAGTCTCCGATTTATCCGTTTCTATTAAAGAATATGAAATAAAAATAAACCTTCAGGATTATAATCATCTACGAGAAAAAAGTCATAATAATATTCGGTATTATGCTCAAAATCTAAGGCGAGCGTGAATTTTGAATATTCTTCAAAATCTTGCTTGATGAAATAAAGGGTAGTATAAAGAGTCTGATTTTTAAAAATGTCGGCGAATACTAACGAATCAGATACAGCAATACAACCATGGGGT
>CAZRIR010000141.1:0-3633 GCA_964600195.1 uncultured archaeon
TTACATCTATTCAAGTAATACATGAATCTCTATTTAGATAATATTTATATAGTGAAAAAAGAGTATTATCTACAAATAACATTATCGAGTTTTCATGTCGCTATATGAGAAGAATTTAAAAGACCTGACCAAATTGGTTTTTTCCCAAAAGTATGAAGTCTTGGATACGCCAAGAAAAATAAAGGGAAGATCTGGAAAGTATTGGCATTTCGATGCTTTTGTGAAAAATGAAGAATCACTCTTCGGGATATTCATTCGAGATTGGAAAAGGGAGATTTCCATAACTCAATTAAGACAATTACATAAAGCTTGTATTGATTCACCGGAGGTCGATGGTGGAATAATGATATGCAATATCGTTACTGATTTTTCACGTGATTATTCAGAACAATTTGGTATTCAACTTCTTTCACGAGGATATCTTATCTCAAAATTAAGATCTAAAAAATTTAGCCCATCGTATTAGTGACCATCCATTCCATTTTAAGAGTTTAAAAAGGGATACCCATAATTACGAGAAATATTATGGTAACTATACCACAAATAAGTGGATTTAGATAATTATCACACAATTTTATGGTTTTACTTGTAATAATATCAATCAGAAAGACAACAATGGACAAGATTATACCAAGAATAACCAGAATATGTATTGACCAAATCGCAGGATCAGAAAATCCAAAGAAATTGGAAAATACACCACCAAATACTACACAAAGGAATGTAAAGATAAATCCTCCGATATAACCTTCAATTGTTTTTTTACTTCCCTTAGGAAACTCATGATCAAAATTCTTATTAGTAGCAATAATTCCAAAAATTGACGCCATGCCATCTCCTATTGATGTAATTAATGCAATTATGAGAAAAAAAGGAAATTCAAATAAAATAAATGGTGCAAATCCGAAAACCATTATAGATGTACTTGCAAATGTATCTATTTCATCAGGAGTCAAACCTTTTATAAATAATTCCCCAATGGGGGGAGGCATGTAAGAATAATCAAATAATCGTATGAGATCCCCTACCAAAAACGTTAGGGCAAAATCCATCCCTAAAATAACTATAAAATATAACGCATAACTTTGCCATATATCTGAGAATATGGGAATGAATTGTAAAACAGAAAATATGAGGATTATTCCTCCAATTACTCCAAAAGGTAGTACATGCGTCACTTTTCTTTTTAATACGAGTCGATATTCACTCAATAACCTTTCAGTAAAAATTTTATAGTTATATACAGTTTCCAATAGCTCCGGATGTCTTATTGATTTTATCTTGTTTGAAATACCCCAAATACATATTCCAATCATGACACCCATAATTCCAACGAGACCTATTATTGATAATTCGTCTCTAAGCGAGGGAAGTATGATTCCTGAAAGATTATCTCCAAATTTATCAAGATATAATGGATAATATGATCCTAAAGCTATTAGTAGAACACCTGTAACAATTTCATTTATCTTTTTATACAAACCCTTACCTTCTTTTTTCCAAGTTTTAATTATATGTATAAAGATTGCAGCAGAAAGTATGAAGCACATTACCATTTCTGGTAAATCTAATAATGAAATTGTCATGATAACATAGTAAATTTTTTTTTATATTTTAAGTTTCCTCAAGTCTTTAAAATCAACGAAAATAACAAATCTAAAGCAAGCTAAGGGATAATCTTGCTTTTTTTAAGTTGGTGCTTTCGATTATTATCTACTTATAGGTGAAAAGATATTAGCAAAAAATTATATATTTTTATTTTGCTTCAGGAAGAAGAATTATAAAATTTGAACCTTTCACGCTAAATTCACCCTTTAAACTGGAAATGATCTGATCAACAAAAGTTAATCCCAGTAGCATGCCTCTAGCTTGTTTTTGACCAGCTTCCCCTCCTACTGCGGTATCATGCCCATCTATTCCTATATCTGAAAATTCAATTCTTAAATATTCTGTATCGCGCTTGTGTTCACGAAAAATTAATATATTAATTTCTATTTTAGGGCTCAGATTATATTCAATTACATTTATTAAAATATTATCAAAAACATCTAACAAAATTTCATTTGCCCTGATAAAAAATTTTTTATTAGGTGGAAATATTTTAATGAGAATTTCTTTATCTTGAAAACCTGATTGAATGTTTTTTATGGCTTGATTTAGCAATAAGTTAATTTCAATTCTTTCCAATGAAAGTTGTGCTTCTTCAATTAATGCCAATTTTCTCACATTAGAGACTAGTTTTGATCCACTTATGCTATAATCCCGAATATAATCTAAAATTTCATTTAATTCTCTCTTATTTTTTGTTTTATCTTCCAATTTATATGATTGAATTGAAGTTTGAATTTTTTTAAAGATGTTTTTTACATCTTGAGCAAAGAGTTCTTTATAAAAATTAGCTCTATCATATAGTCTATGATATTGTTGTTGACTTTCCCGTAGGGCACTCTCTGCTTCTTTTTGCTTCGTTACATCACTAATGATGATTTGCATGTATTTCTCATCTGAAATTTGGACTTGAGAAGATTGAATGTTTGCCCATATGGAAGTCCCATCCTTTTTTTTTAACATGGCATCTAAAATGGTATAAGTTTCTCCACCACTTTTTTGTGCATCCTTTAATCCTTCAAGAAGCATGAGCAAGTATTTTGGATGGATTAAACTAAGTTGATCAAATCGATTATAAATAATTTCTTCCCTGCGATATCCTAATAGTTGTTCTATCGCAGGATTACAATCCACTACCAAACCTTTTGCATTAACTAAAAATACAGTAAATGGTGAATTGCTAAACAGATGACGATATTTATTTTCAGAATTTTTAAGCTTTATCTCGGCCAATCTCCTCTCAGTTATATCCCTCATTATACATTGAATGAGGTTTTGCCTACCCATTTGGATTTCACTCGCATTAACTTCTACAGGAGTGGCTTTACCTCTTGGATTTTTTATTTTTAATTCAATAGGTGGAGCATATTCTAATTGAAGTTGTTGATATAATTTTTGATTGAAATCATATTTCTCACCTTCTAATTGCAATTGAGAAACATGCATTCCTATAACATCTTCGAGAGGTCTTTGTATGATTTTTTCCGCTTGATTATTCGCATCAACGATGATCCCAGATTTTCGATCAATAATCAGAATTGCATCTCGAGCGGTTATGAATAATGATTGGTAGCGCATTTCTGCTATTCTTAATGCTTTCACAGTGGGCTCAACAACTTTCAATTTTTTTAAAATCTCTTCGTGAATGATTTTAAGCTGAGAAGTAACATATTCTTCGTTCATATATTCAGTTTTAATTTGAGTAAATTGCTCAAAAATGTAACTATTAAACTGATCAATTATCGCTCTTGGATACTTTTCATGGTAAAAAATAACAAGAGAAAGTGGTAAGTATCCACCCCGAATAGTTTTGTCCTCTACAACATCGAAATATATCGCGGCTTTTGCCCTAAGATGTGTAAATGGCAATATGACTGAAATTCGTTTATATTCCTTTCCTCCAAAAATAAATTGAGAAATAGAAAAGCATCTCACCGCTAATACGTCCGGTTCATCAAAAGAATCATCTGGATACACGGATATTATACTTGGTCCAAGATTTTCATCCCAACGAGAAAATATGAT
>CAZRIR010000141.1:3733-6299 GCA_964600195.1 uncultured archaeon
ATCATGGTAGTTTTTCCTGCTTGGGTGAGACCAAATACTAAAATTTTAGCATCCTTGCGTTCATACATGACACTCTCTTTTGGAATCGTATTGTAAAAAGAATTGAATAAATTCTTTATTTCAAGCAATTTTTTTTCAGATTCGGGATATTCTGCATTCTGACTACTGAAAGCTTGAAAAGCATTTTCAATTGTTTGAAATTCACTAACATACCCCTCTAAAAGTTCTTTAGACATTTCAAGATTTATATCACTATTTAAGTCCACAACGATAGATAAAAGGAGAGTTTCTACTTTGCCTCTCCCTCTCTCGCTAGGAATGTTAAAGATGTAATTAGCACTTCTATAATCACCAAATACGTGCATGAAATATCCTTCAGAATACAAGTCCATTAAAGAAGGAATTTGATCGAATTCGCGGGGATCTAATGACTCTGGTGATATTAAGAAAATTTTGGGTCCAAATTTAGCATCGAAATGTGATAACAAAAGAACCTTCATTTTCTATAATCACTTGAAATAAAAATATAGAAAAAGTTATTTAAATTTATGTTATCTCCTCATTTCTTTTTATAATTTCGACCGATACTCCAAGCTTTTCCTATTTTGTTTCCAAGATTCCAATAGCTTTTTTGACCTGTTGCATAGATAAGAGGTTTTATTTTGCTAATATCTAAAATATCATTTGTTATATATTCTTCCTCAGCATATGCTTGCACAACTTGTCCAATAAAGATTTCATGGCCCTTTCCAGTATCAATTGTATTCATTACTTTACATTCCATGTTAATAGCAGCTTCCTTTATCATTGGAGCATTTTTTAACTCTCCATAAAAAACCTGAAAAAACTTAGACTTGTCTATTTCTTTTCCTGATTTCATACCCACAAAATCTGTTGCTTCTATCAAATCTTCTGAAGGAATATTAATACTGAAAGATTGATTTTCTCTTATTCCAATATTTGTATAATGACCCTTACTTGCTGATATTGAAAGCATGGGAGGTTTATTTTCGACAACACTACACCAAGCAATCGTCATGAAGTTTGCTTTACCTTCTATATTTGCTCCAACTATCACAACTGGTAAAGGAAAGATGTATGTTCCGGGTTTTATCTTACTTTTTATCATTATTAAAACTCGATGTTTTTTGAGATATAATATTGATTATAATTATATTAAAATTACTCTTATAACATATATATCAAATGATTGAAAAAATTAGGAATCCATTTCACGTGATTCTTCACGAGTGAGAAACAAATCTTTATATATTTGTATTTTTTTTACAAAGGTCAATTCTCTGGAAATAAGATCCCGCTGATATATAGTAAGCGTTCCTTCTTCCTCGTCAGGTAGTTTTTCTTTGAAAATTTCTAACAAATCATCTGCATTTTCCATATTTCGGGGCTCGATTGACATCCGCTTTCTGATTTTCCCTTCAAAAATACCTTTATGAGTGATATACTTTTTTTCTCTTCTCATTATAATTTCTAAGAAAAATTGTGAGATCTAATTGAATTATAAAAAATTAAATATTTATTTCTATGTAAATAAAAATATTTAAAGGACTCCCGTTAATAATATCCCCTGAATGATTAAATATTGAGCTGAAATATAAGTTATCATGATATAAAATCTTATATATAGGATTTTAGAATCATTAAATTTATCATAAGCGATCAAGGCATCTGAAAAAATAAAAAGCAAAGATCCGATATATACAAACAAGAAACATGGACAATAGAGTGGATAATTTATAACTCTTAAAATTGCAAATACGTGCATGGTTGTAATTGTTATCATGTAAACATAAACAGGAATTTTCATTTCTCCAAGACCATCTTTGATTTTAGGTAATAAAAGGTAAATAATTACCAAAACAGGAATGATTAAAAAAGGAAGAGCAAGACTGTTAATTATATAAGAAGTACCTAAAGTGGACAAGAAAAAAATGATATAGAATACATGACCTATTAAAAAGGAAGCCATTCCGATCAAAAATAATTTTTCTTTGTTTGGAAACATTAAAAATGTGTCCCCCAAAAATCCTCCTATTAATGCTGCCACGATCAACCAATTAAAAATATTTAATGAAAGGGCTCCAAAAGTAAAATACAATGCTAATAATGGCATCAATAAAGGTTTAGTAAGTAATAAAATATTTCTATTTTCCTTAATGGCGCATACTAAGTGTATCGTTGAATCAATCAAAAATAATGTTAAAAATAAATATTCAATCATTTTTTTATAATTATACAAATATTTTCGTTATAACTACTATTTCAAATTGTTTTCATAGCTAATAAATATTAGTCATGCTTTTAGAATGCTATTCTCATGGGCAATCCCGTAGAATCATATTCAATGCTTTCGGGAATAATTTGAAGATTTGATCTTCCCTTAGATGCTCTTATTGCCAAAATCCAAGCATCCATAATATCATCCTTTGATACATCTTTTCGCTTGTATTTTTTTAAACCTACATTTAATGGAAAAGTGTTAGATGTGCAATAGGATTTCAAAATAGATAATCGTTCCTGCATTCCTTCTCTTGTTTTTTTATAA
>CAZRIR010000142.1:0-6280 GCA_964600195.1 uncultured archaeon
TTATTTAGTACTTGGCAATTTCCCTTTCCGGGATTGCGATCTCGTCTATATCCTGCCTTTTGAAGGTAATATTAATTCTCTTTATCAATTTGTATGGTTCAAGAGCTTCCTTTGATACATCGCTAACGGAAACTATTGCACCTTGTTCACGAAGCGTATCCTGTAACAATTTTATATCGATATTTTTTAGGGCAACATTACTCTTGGAAGCAATAGCCGCTGCCGTACCTGCTGCCTGACCTTGACAGATACTAGGCGTGCAATATCGTAACCCTGATCCCGAAAAAGTCCCTGCTGAAATCGTTGTACCTGCTGTGAGAAGGTTATCGATTTCTTTAGAAATTAAACAACGATATGGAATATCATGAGGCATGATATCAAATTTAAACCTCCCAACGGATTCATATATATCTGGGGGCATGTTGTTTATTGCAACGGAATCTTCAAATACTCTTCCCTTTCGCATGTCTCCAACGCTTAAAACATGATCACCCATAATTCTATGTCCTATACCGATGAATGGGAGATTAGATGTTCTTTCAAGATATGAATTTTCAAATTCCGGAACTTCTTTCTTTATAAGTTTGAATAATTCCCAAGCTTGTTTTCTCATGTCTATCTCACTCTCAGTTATATCTTCTATCATCCAGCTTTTTTTATCGGGTGGTGTTTTATGAACAGGATTCATCACATACACTCTACCAATGTTATATACATCAAAAAGGGAAGCAATAATCACGGATTCACCTATTATATATGCACCTTTCTCCTTTGCTTTTTTGATCATTTTCCTGCCACCATACATTTCTCCCCATTCATCTAAATTTTCAGCTTTAAACTTCCTAAATTTTTCTAAATTTACTCCTGCTATATAGAATGTGTTCAACATTCCACCAGGCAATCCATTTTTTAATCCTATTGGATATCCTTTCTCACCAAAACAAGGAGCTCCCGATTTCCAAACAATATATCCTATTCCAGTACAATCTATTATGCATTTCCCAATTACTACATGTCTACCTTCATTAGATTCCATGATGATACCTTTAATTGTATTTCCCTCTCGAATTACATCTACTACTAGAGTATGGTATAAAATTTTTACACCTGCTTCTTCCATCATTGTTTCAGTTAAAAATTTGTAGTATTCAAGATCAAAGGTAAGACCCATACACCCCAATAACCCACATCCGTTTCAAGGAACCTTTTTGGAAGATTCTCCGCTCCAAAAATAGGAATGATAGGTGATTTCATCCTACCTTTTACTTCAATAGGAACATCATCTAAATTCCTCAATGCTCCTGCCTTTTTGAGGCGATCAAGAATCTCCAGTAATATTCCTCCATGTATTTCGGGATCTACAAAGGTAAAGATAGAATTATTTCCCTGTGTTTGTAATCCCCCTAAACTGCCAAATCTTTCTATTAGGAGTGTATTGGCTCCATTACGTCCAGAAGATAAAGCGGTCCCTATTCCTGCAGGTCTTCCTCCAACAACAATCACATCCACATCATCAAACACGTCAAGTTCTTTTTGAGGTTCAACATTTTTACCCAAATTAATCGCTTTCTGTTATTTTTTTATTGGATTTTTTTTGAAATTTATTGTTATTTTGGTAAATAATCATTCTTTTTGTTAAAATTCTACAATAATAATACTGTAGTAAAACTCCTAAAAGGTATTAAAAATAAAATATCATTTGATTATTTTTTTTATAGGATCAAAAATGATTAAATAATAATTGACCACTAGTAATAAATATGGATGAAGTTCCAAATATAGAAGAATTAAAATCAAAAATCAAGATTGGTGTCAAATTTTGGCTACAATTTGAGAATAAAAAGCTTGGTGGTTCGGGATGGGCAAAATTACTTGAAAATATCGACAAAAATAAAAAAGGATCTTTAGCACAGGCTTTAGATATAAAACCTAAGGCATATTCATATAAATATGCTTGGAATATTCTAAAGCGTATCGAACAGAGAACAGGAATGTCTCCCGTTAATACTGGAAAGGGTGGTCGTGGAGGAGGAGGCTGGATTATGCTAAATGATTGGGGTAAATATTTATTGAAAGTGTATAAAAATTATGATGATGAATTAACTACGATTTTAAAAAAAATTGAGAAAAGTTCATAGAATTTAATAAAAATATTTTTTAATTATATAATGATCAATTTCCTTAGAGGTCTTTACTTTAGACTAAACAATATTTTAACATTAATGTTTAAAGAATAGCAATAATGGAAGATAATATTTTAGAAAAATTTATTAATAAAAAAGTATCGGAAGTAATGATTAAGGACCCATTATATTTCATTACCCCTGATGAAAAGATAAGCACTACAGAACTTTTAATGTTAAAAAAAAAAATTGGAGGGCTTCCAGTAGTAAATAATTCAAAGGATAAGCATCTGATTGGAATAATTACTCAAAGAGATATTCGGTTAGCACGGTTTGCAGTATCGTTAGAATCTCCACGCACGACCGTAAAAAATTTAATGACCCCGGAACCAATAGTTGTAAAGAAGAATGATTCTATTAAGGATGCCCTTTCAAAATATTTTAAGTACGATATTGAACGTCTACCTGTTGTAAATGGTGATGATAAAACCTTAATTGGATTATTAATTCAGAGAGACATTTTAAAAACTCTGTTTACAATGATCCTCGGTGAGAATTCAAAATTATTTTCTTGAAGGAGCATTATTTAGCCTTTTTAAAATCACTATTTTTAAACATCTAAATAAAGGCAAAAATATAATATACTATATCTTATTATTATAATAATATTATTGAAAGATTTATATCAAGAATCATTCATTTTATATGAGATAACATGAGTATCCCGGGTCCTGGCACGCCCATCATAATTGATATAGGAAGTGCATATGTAAAAGTTGGTTTTGCAGGTGAACCATCACCGCGATTTATTTTTCCTTGCATAACAGGAACAGAAAAATATCAGTCAGTGATGGCGGATGTTTCTACCAGAAGCATATACGTTGGAAATGATGCAATGAAAATGAGAGGGGTTCTTAAAGTAAAACATCCCATTGAGAGAGCTACTATAATGAGCTGGGATGATTATTATGAAATTCTCAATTATATTTTTTATACTTTATTAAGAATTGAGAGTCTTAAAAGCTATCCCGTTTTTTATGTCGAACCTTCATTCATTCCCCGGGAAACTAAGGAATATATCGCAAGGCTCCTCTTTGAGACACATCAAGTGCAAAGTTTAATAATGGTTCCTTCACCCATTCTTTCAATATTTTCGGTAGGATTAATTACCGGTCTGGTTGTTGAAAGTGGTCATGGAATTTCTACTATAGTTCCAATTATAAATGGACAAATTTACAATCAAGGTATTCAAAAATTAAATTTAGCAGGACAGGACATAATCCAAAACTTGCGATCATTACTGATGAGAGAAGGGATTAATATCCAATCATCTGCAGTGGATGAAATTTTACGAGAGATTGTTGAAAAAAATTGTTATTATATTTTAAATCCAAATGCCGCACCATCGAGTTCTGAGCAATTTCATTATCCGATGCCGGATGGTACTTTTGTAACTATTCCTCAGCAAATTTTATATAGAGCTCCAGAAGTGCTCTTCCAACCAGCCTTACTTAACACTAATGTTCCAAGCATACCTCAAGCCATTATTTCATCATTAAAAACTATAAATAGTGGGTATTGGGCAGATTTATTATCTCATATCGTTCTTTCAGGTGGAAATTTATCATATCCTGGTTTTGAAGAAAGACTCCAGGCAGAGTTAGAAGGATTGGTACCACAATTAGGGCCAATTCCAAAACCACGAGAAGATGAAAAAAGTAATCTTGCCCCTTTTGTTGAGGAGTTGAAACCTCTCCAAAATCAATTGAAATCTGTCTTAAGTGGAACTAAAGAACAAGATACGTGCTCAAAGTGTGGTACTTTAGTTAATCTTTCCGATGGAAAAGAATTTTGTCCTAAATGTGGTGCCCCCATGAAAATGCCTGAAATTAGTTTAGATTTAGGATTAGGAAAAAAAGTGGAAGCTCCCATCAAAACGGATAAATGCCCACATTGCCATAAGGAGATAAAAGATGATTCTTCTTTATTTTGTCCTTATTGTGGAAAAAAAATTGAGGCATTTGATGTTCCTGAAATCTCTGAACAAGTAATCTCGCAAGCTCCTGCTCATGAATTTTCTGATTTTTATGAATCTTCCACATCATCGAGCATTGTCAAGTTTTTTGTTCCAGATAATTTGTTGCATTCTACTTTCAGTGGTGCTTCGATTTTAGGAAGTCTGCCATCGTTTTTAGGATTATTTATAACGCATGCTGAATTTCAGACCAATCCAAATTTGCTATATCAAGATATCAGTCAAATATTTTAACCTTAAAGTCTTTTTCCTAATGATCTTATTTCAATATTTCAGATCAGATTTATCATTTACAAATATCGATAGTTTTTAATTTTAAAAAGAATTTTAAAAAATTAAATTCTAATCCGAGGTCAGGAATTTTGAAAAAAAAAAATCGAATTATCTCGTTTATTTCTTTATTTTTCTTAAGTCTAATGATATTGTCACCTTTAGCACTTGGTGCAACTAGAGCTTTTTATTTAGTAAATTTTATTCTTGATCAACAAAACGGAAATAATGGTTTTGGTGATTCATATGGATCTACCACTAATGCATTGGAAATATTAGACTATTTTGGGGCTTTAGGAAATGTAAATTCACCGAAAACACAACAATATCTAAGAAACGAACTTAGAGAAAAATTCGATACAAATAATCTTAATATTTATGATCTCTATTACATATTAAAATCGATTGATATTTTAAACGATACTGATACTGAAGTATCATTAAGTTTTAGAATCGAGCTAATGAACTATATCGAAGATTTAAATCAAACTGGAGGGGGTTTTTCTCCCACAAATAAAACTGATAGCTCAACCATGATCTCAACATTTTATGCACTTGAAGCTTATTCCATATTATCGAACGGAGAATTTGAAGTTCAAGATATTCACAAGGATTGGGTTTTAAATTGTACGGATAATATCACTGGAGGTTTTAAGGGCTCTATAAGTTCTTCTACACCATCATTAATTAATACTTATTGTGCAATTCTCATCCTTAATAGAGCGGGTGCTATTGGAGAATTAGTAAATAAATCTAAAACAATTAACTATATTAAATCATTTTATGTTAGCACCTCATCAGATAAAGTTAATTATGGGGGCTATTTACCTGATTCAACCGCTTATCAAACACTTCTTAGCAGTACTTATTATTGTGTCAAAATTTTAAATATTTTATCAGCAGGATTTCAGGATACTCAAACCATTAATTGGATATATAACCGTCAAAACTATATTGATGGTGGATTTGTAGATTTTGGAGATGAATCCTTTCAAGGTGATTCTTCAATAATTGGATCCTATTTTGCTTTGGAGTCATTATTGATATTAGGAGGAAGTTTGGATGTTGAAATTTGGATGGTTGAATTTAACTATATGCTGTTGATTATATTGATAATTATTTTTGCTGTAGTAATAGGATTAGCAATTCTCTTTTGGAGAAGAAGAAAATTGTAAAAAAAATATTACTATTCTTTAAATTACCTTAAAAATTTTTGTTATTATAATTAAAACATTATAAAGACGGTTTAAAATGGAAAAGCTATTAGATGGTAAAAAATTAGCAGATAAACTTAATTCAGAATTAGCTGAAAAAATTAAAAAGGCAAAAATAAAAACAGGAATAAAACCTGGGTTAGCAACTATTTTAGTGGGTGAAGACCCTGCTTCTCAAGTCTACGTAAACATAAAACACAAGAAATGTACTCGAGTAGGAATTGAATCGATTAGTATTAATTTGGATGAGAATATTACAAGGGAGAATTTAATTAAAGTAATCAATCAGTTAAATGAAAGAAATGATATTCATGGAATTTTGCTCCAATTACCCCTTCCTTCACACCTTCACTCTGAAACACCCTATTTTTTAGAAAACATATCCTATCATAAAGATGTCGATGGATTTCATCCAATTAATAGAGGTAAATTATTTGATTATGATGAAAGCTTGGCACCTTGTACCCCTAAAGGTATAATTGCTTTATTAGAACATTATAATATAAATATTAAAGGAAAAGATGTTACTCTCATAAATAGATCCAATTTAGTAGGTAAACCCTTAATTTTTATGCTCTTGAAAAGAAATGCCACGATCTCAATATGCCATACTTCTACACAAAATATTGAAAATTATT
>CAZRIR010000143.1:0-6213 GCA_964600195.1 uncultured archaeon
AATTGGGACATGCAAAAAAATTGATTTCTCCTCGTGAATTCATAAGGCAAACTGCACCCAGGCATTGGAATGTAGCACATTATCAACACTCGCTTTCCATGTGGAAAAAAAAATTAAAATTGTCGTATGGATTAGTTTTAGATTTTACAATTCATATCTTTCATGACGATGAGAAAGAACAATCCTTTTTGGTAATTGATGGAGAACATTATAAAATAGTTAATGATATTGAAAAATGGAAAAAAAGTATCAATCACTATCGGGAAGATGATGATTGGGTTGAAGTCAATTCTAAAGATTACATGAGAATTGAGGGTGATTACAACATAAAAGAATTAGAAATGGTACTTTTAAAGGCGCTCAGCCAAAATCTTGATTCACGATATCATGATTTCTTATGGTTAGCTTATAAAACAACCGAGGAATTCATTATGTTTAAAGAAGTGAACCGGAATTTTTATCAGATTTTCATAAAAGAGGGGAATCTTTTGACCTCAATGAACCTATAAAATTTAATTTTCATCAGAAAAGAAAGCACTTTTGCTTTTCACACTTATCATTTTTATTAGAAAAAGTACAATGATCGGGTTTATAATCCAATATGATGGAGAATTCCGCCTTGAAAAATCTCACGAGCTCCATGAGGGCAATTCTTACCGATCTTTTACAGCAATGTTCCAAATTATCTGCAATGCTCTTTAACGATCTCGATGTCATTTTATTTGCAAGCGTACGAGGCACGTCACGTGAAGGATTGGCACTCGTAAAAATACTCACTACTATTCCCGAACCCATTCCTGCTCCACAAGAGCCATAAAAACCACACCATCCACCAGGTATTTTTGAGGCTCTATTGATGCCCTCTTTTATGTCCGAAAAAGTAATTTGTTCCCCGTTAAGCTTATTGACATTGTTGTTTTTTAATGCCGTTAAAAAAACCGCAGGAACGAGCGCGTGGTGTTCTGGACCATACATTTTAAATTTGGGATGTCCCATGATCAATTCAGCAATCAAGAAAGGATCTTTTAGTTCGGTTGTCTCACAAAACTCCTCTATAATCCTTATCGGATCTTTAGAATGACATTCATCACAAATATAATGCCCATTCGGACAATAAGTATTGACCGAAAAATCCTTTTTACAGAAATAACATTGAAAATCCTTGTAATTTTCAGAACTACCAGTATATTTTAGTTTTTCTCCGCATATTTCACAAACATCGCCTTTATTCTCTTCCATTCTCATTCTTCCGTAATTTTTATTATAATTCAATAAAAGTTCTTTTTCTCTTAGAATAGCATGCTAATTGATTGTATCCCATTTCCTTGAGGGTTCCAATCATCTTTTTAAAATCCCAACCAACTTCTTGAGGATCATGGGCATCAGATCCTAATAAAATTTGAATGTCCAATTCCTTCATTTTTTTAATAATTTCCATGCTTGGATATTGTTCTTTTATATCTTTTCGAAATCCTGATGTATTGATTTCCATTACTAAATCATATTTTTTTATCAGGTCTAATGTTTTATCTACTTCCTCCCAGAATTGATCCTTATCATTTGGTTTTTTGTTAAACTTTTTCGGCAAGTCAAAATGGGACACAATATCAAAGTCGAACTCTTTTGATAGAATCATGTCGCGTATGTGCTGATAAAAGGTCAAGTATACGGTATCAACACCAATTGTTTCAAACATGTCGATAAACCGATTGTCATCAAAGGGCCACATTCCTTTTTCTGAATAAATAATATGAACCGAACCAAAAATGAAGTCTAATTCTTGTTTGACCTTATTTAAATGGGAGTTCAGCTGATTTACTTGATCTTTGATAAATTCAATTTCAAATCCAATCTTTATGTCAATAAGATCCTTGTATTTCTCCCTTAAACTCTTGGCTGTTTTGAGGTAGTAATCGATCTCCTCTAAAGTCATCGCATAATCTTCATGAGGCACGTTTTCAATACCACTATAAAACTCATAGGGAAAATGATCATTAAAACCAATGGTATTTAACTCCTTATCTACAGCAGATTTTACATAATCTTCGAGGGTACCTGTTGCGTGGTGACATAAGGCATTATGAGTGTGCCAATCTTGTATTATCATTACAATATTTAAAATATTGAAAATATGATAAAATTTTTTATTTTATAGAAAATATTCGATATTGGGTCATGGAGTTTGAAATTAATCAATATGATGGACCATATGGAACGGTCAAAGTAGAACTCAAGAATAATAATGAATTATTAAGAGGTATCATCTATTTACCTCCAAAATCCTTTAATGAGCCATATCCCTTAATTATTTATTTTCATGGCTTTCCCCAATTATTTTCATTGGAAGAAATAGTAGAAAATTACAAATATCTATTAGAATCGGGATACACGTTTCTCGCATTTAACTTTAGAGGGTATAAAGACAGCCAAGGAAAGATCTCAATAACATCGCATTTATCAGATGCCAAAAATATCATTTCCTATGTGAATAAGTTAGCAGATCAAGGATTAATAGATTTATCAAACCTTAATATTATCGGTCAAGATTTTGGAGCATTTATCGCTTTACTTTTATGCTCGAAAATAAATTATATAAAGCGTCTATTACTCTTGAGCCCCATTTTGAATCTAAAAGCTCATGTTTACAGTGAAGGTTTTGTTAAAAATCTACATTACATCAATAATTTTCTCCCCGGTATTGTACGAGGAATTAACGATGTCAATAAATTTATAAAACTAACAAAAAATGAGTTATCTAATAAAGACCATGACATTGAAAGTGCGATAAATAATCTTGAAGTAAAGAAATTCATGGTCATTCATGGTGAAGATGATAAAATTACACCCATACGAGAAGTAAGAGAAATGTTAGACAAGACAAAAATTGCTCCCCAACTAATTTTCATTAAAACAATGGAACATGAACATATTATTGATGAGGAAATGGAAGATGTTAACAATGAGATCGCCAAATTTTTTAAATAAAAAATTCAGAAAAAAATTTTTCATATTACTGCTAATATTGAAAGTAAAAAATCCCAGATCCTTTTAATACTACTTATTTTCAAGCGTTCATCGGGAGAATGTGCCCCATTTATTGTAGGTCCGATTGATATCATTTCCATGCCTGGAAAATGTTGTTTTAGTATTCCACATTCAAGACCTGCGTGAACAACCTTGATGACCACATCTTTATCAAATAATTTTTTATATAACTGTTTTGATTTTAAAAGTAATTTTGAATCAAAGTTAGGAGTCCATCCAGGATAGTCTCCCTCACTTCTTACTTGAAAATTCAAACCTGTAGATTTAAATTCCTCTTCAATCCTTTCACGTATTACCTGTTTAGAATATTCATCTAAACTTCGCTGACTCGTTTTAATTTCAATATAATTTTCCCCAATTTTTATTGATGCTAAATTTGATGATGTATGGACGAGATCAGAGAATCTTGGATGGAATGATATTGGTCCATTTGGAATTGAACAAATTAGATTTATTATTTTATTCTTAATTACATCTGGAATAATAAGATTTCCACTAAAATTATTGAGTTCAATAAATTCAATTTTAAGACTCGGTTCATTCTGTTTCAAATCATTCTCGAACTTGATGATTGTTTTTTCGATTTGATCAACAACTTCTTTTTTATTTTTTTTATCAAATGAAAAAATAGCATGAGCTTCCCGAGGTATTGCGTTAGTACGATTCCCTCCATGGAGTGAATGTAAAAAAATAAACGATCTATTACATTCACGGAACACTTTCCCGATTAATTTGAGTGCATTTACCCTTCCCCTGTGTATGTCTACTCCAGAATGCCCTCCAATTAAACCTGAAATGGATAATTTATAAGTTAATTTCTCTTTTACAAGTTTATCAACCTCTTCGGATTGAAATTCCGTGGTTCCACTGGTATTTACACCTCCAGCACAACCAATAGTAATAGTTTCATCATTTTCAGAATCTAAATTGAGCAAGTAATCGCAATCCAGCAATTCAGGATCGATATTAAATGCACCCTGAAGACCTGATTCTTCATCAACGGTAAAAAGAAAGGATAAATTGCATTTATTCACGTTAATTTTCCTATCGTGGATTTTTTTCATCAAAACAAGGCTATAAGCAATGCCTACCCCGTTATCGGCACCTAATGTTGTTCCAACTGCGGTCAACCATATCTCATTATTGATCATTATTTTCTCAAGTTTGAGGGGATCTTTCAAGAAATCATGATTATATGTCTCATTTTTTTCACAAACCATGTCCATGTGACTTTGCAAGCAGATCTTTTTCACATTTTTCTTCCTTTTATCAATCGAAGGATTTACCAATACGTTTCCGGCATCATCAATTTTTGTCTCAAAATTAAAATTTTTGGCCACATCTACGATATATTTCCTAATCTTTTCTTCATTCCCCGAACACCGTGGAATTTTTGAAATTTTCTCAAAATACTCCCAAAATTCCAATGGCGCTTCAAGTTTACTTATTATTAGATCCATATGATAATAATTCATTTCCGGTATTCGAAATATATGATAAACACTTATTAACCTATAAAACAAATAGTATTAAAAAAATAAACATCTATTCTAAATATTATTTTTATTTGTAAAATTAATGAATAAAATTTTGTTAGTGTTTTGGGGATAATATCTTGAGTAATTCTGCTATCTATGCAATAGTGTTTTTATGTGCTTTTTTAGTAATGGTAGTCATTATAATCTATTTTTCTATTCTCAAGCGTATTAAAATGAAAAAAAATGGGGGAATGATCCCCGTTCAAAGACCGCAAACGAATCCTGAACATGAACGTTTCGTCTTTAGGGATGACAAAGAACCTGAATTTATAACTCCTAAAGAAGTTGAACCCTATGAATTCTATTGTTCGAATTGTAACGAAAAATCTTTAGGATATTCAATTTATTGCCCTAAATGTGGCGTGAGGATGAAACTCTTGAGCAGTATCAATCAAAAAAAATCTAACGACGAAAAAGACCATAATAAGAGTAAATGCGTTCTTTGTCATTCTGATAAATGCCCTGTTTGCCAAAAACCTTTAATTGGAGAGTCCGAATGTCATGAAGAATGTCCATTTTGCGAAAGAAGTTATCACGAGCATTGTTGGATCAACACGATAAAAAATACTGGGAAATGTAGTTTTTGTTTAGAATCTCCGCCCCCTGAAATGCTGATGGATAAATAGTTTTATATGTATTATTATTCTACAAAATCGTTAATTTATGGTTGAATTATAATAATAAACAACGAATTTTAAATCTTAAAAAAAGTAATTAGAAAATATAAATTAACTATAAATCAAGAATAAAATTTTTCTATCTAATACGGGAGTAAAGTATTTATTAAAATTTTTGAGATAGTATTAACTAAGAATCATATTTTTTTTCACTAATATGATGAGATTTCATTATATCACTTTCAAGAAAAAGCTTATAGTATATTTTTTACCACTAATGGTAATCATATCATTATTCATGATTTATAATAATCCTATCTTAAAATTTGGAATTAATGATTTATCAAATATTAAACAATTTGACTTAAAATTTTCATTCTTCAATAATACTATGATTCCAATCAATATTGATAATAATGGTGGAACTTATAGTTCAATTACTTGGTCTGAAGCATCAAATGAAGACTGGTGCACTGAAGTAGATGGAATATATTATATCGAAAATCTTACAATAGACGCAGGTAGACGAAGCATTAGTATTAGGGACTCATCAGTTAGTTTTGTAATCAGAAATTGCACTCTAATTAATGATAATAACATTTGGAATGATAATAATAACCATGGTGCTCTTTATCTTTCTAATGTAAATAATGGGTTAATTGTCAATAATTTTATAAGATCATATTATTTCGGAAATGGAATATATCTTGGCAGTAGCAATAATAACGTTATTATAAATAATACATGTTCTAATAATGGCGTTTCTTATGGTTATTATGAAAAAAATGGTATATTGCTGAGCAACAGCGATAACAATGAAATTATAAATAATACATACTCTAATAATAATAACAATGGAATTTCTTTAGTTGATAGTAATCATAATACTTTAATGAATAATACATGTTCTAATAATGGAAATGATGGAATTTCACTGAGTAGCAGTAATGATAGTATGATAGCAAATAATACATGTTCTACTAATGAAAACGGAATTTTTCTGAGTAGTAGTA
>CAZRIR010000144.1:0-6165 GCA_964600195.1 uncultured archaeon
ATGCTTTATTAGAAAATTTTCGAGGACGTAGTGATGTTAAGAGCGTTGAACGTGTATGTGTCGTCCTCAAACCCATTAAACAAAAACAAGATAATGGTATATATTAATTTTTATTGTGTTTTTTTTATTATATAGCTATATGTTTTACCTATTTATGTTTAAGATAAGTTTAAATTAATCAACTTCATTATCATTTTAGTTATTTTATCCTTTAAGATGTGAAGAAATGACGAATACCAATATTGATCAGAAATTGTTAGAAGAAGCAAAAAAACGTATGGAATGGTCAATCTATAAAGGAAAAGAAATTCTATATGATGACTACAGAAACCTTCAAGCTAATGAATTTCCACCTTTAGTCAATGCGATTTATAACTTAACTCTTGAAACAGGGAAAAAGAATCTATTAATCATTGTTGATGTAACCGATAGTTATGCTAACAAAGAAGCAGTAGAAGCCTTTAATATTGCAGCAAAAGGGTCAAAAGAAATCGCAAGTAAAACTGCAGTTTTAGGAATAACTGGCTTAAAAAAGATATTCCTAAACGTTGTAAATAAATTTTCTAATATTGGAGCAAAACCATTTAATTCTATTGAAGAAGCCAAAGAATGGCTAATAGAATAAGATTGAAACTTAGCAATTTTTCTACTAATTATAAGAGATAAATAATTTTATATTAAGAATAAGAATCTAGCAATCAAGAATCTAAACTTTCCTATTTATCTATTAAAATCCGAAAAATAAAGCTGCAGTCATTGCCACTCCACTTAAAATAGGCACTGTGAAGTTATCATTGATATCAATCGGCATTATTTCAGAGAGCGGAGCAACAATACCACCACAGATTAATACAATTAATGAAATGTTTAAAGGAGAAAAAAATATGATATATCCAGTAATCAAGACACTCCCTAAGAAAGCAAGGGTCCCTTCGAGAGTTTTATCAAATATTTCATGACGACCAAAAGCCATTCCAAATATTTTACTGAAGATATCTCCAAAAATTAGAAATACTACTGCAGTGATTGCGATGCTTTTCTCAAATAGAAGTATCGCTAAAAACGTGGCTATTAAAAAAATAGTCATTGAAGAAAATCTTTTTTCCTCGGATTTTTTAAAGATATGCTTGATTCTTTGCGTAAGCAATTCGTTCGTCCTTTTATGAAGAATTCTCGTGAGATCAAGCATAAGGAAAACCAATACAACAATGCCTATCAAAATTAATATCATTAATTGAGATATGAATAGGTAAAAAATCAGAAATAAAATCGCAAATGGTCTTACCGCAACACGCCACCAGTGAGACAAGAAAGTTCCATCTTTTATTATTATTTTTTTTTCCGTGATAATTTTATAAAGTCCGATACAAATAATATGTAAGCTAATAATTGTGAAAGAGATATTATATGGTAGAGTGGGGTAAAAAACAAATAGGCTATAATCTAGAACGGGAAATACAAGGATGGCCAGAATAGAGCCCATTTTTGTTATATATGTAAAGATGATAACTATTACTATACAAAATCCAATTGCAAAAAATATCTCTAATCCATTAGAGAGATATATCAATAGATAATAAAGAATTATTCCTGTAGCAGTTGCGACACCTTGACCCCCACGAAATCGAAGATAGAATGGAAACATATGTCCAATAATTGTCAATATACCACTCAATTGTACAAAAATGAAATCCGCCCCCAAAATATACGCTATTAGCATGGAAAAGATACCTTTTAAAGTATCATAAAAAGCCGTAGGAATAGCATATGTAAGACCTAATACCCGAAAAGCATTAGAAGTTCCTGGATTTAGAGTACCCTCTTTTCTTATATCAATATCTTTTAATTTAGCGAAAAAATATGCAGGTAAAACGCATCCTATAAAGTATCCGATGATGAGACTCAATATGTTAATGAAAAATTGAAAAATTTCCATATTTGAGAGGAAATAATTTTTTTAAAATCATACTTCAGTTCTAATATTGATATTTTTGTATAAATCCTATTTATATCTTTTGAAAATTTCCTTATCGAAGAAAAAAAAAAAAAGGAGTATTTAGCTAATTTATATTGATAATTCGATTAGATCATATTCATCTATCAATTGTAGTAAACCAATAACTTTCAAGCCATGTTCATATAAATTATTTGCATCCGTCAAATTAGTTTTACAAAATGGACATTCTGTTGCGAGTATATCTGCACCAATTGCATTCGCTTCATCACATCGCAAGCTTGAGGTTCTCAAACTAAAATCTGGGTATCCTGCACGCACCCCTCCTCCAGCACCACAACACATGGAATCCATCTTTATTCGATACATTTCCTTAAATACCATTCCTACATCTTGTTCTAATCGTTTTAAAATAACTCTAGGGATTTCAAACCAATTATTGATTGAGTCTCGGATTTTTCTTCTTTCTAACATTAGGTTCTTTGATTGTTCAATTATTTTTTGTTCCATTTCTAATCCAAAATGTCTTCCTATATGACAAGGATCATGGTAGGTAATAATTTTATCCTTTAACTCCTTATTTTCTCTATATCTAATTTTTCCTTCAGTGATTAAATCAGAAATTAATTCAAAGGCATGAGCCATTTCAAAAGGAATTACATCACTTTCATTCCATTTTGGATAATCAATAGTAAAAGTCCTATAGCATCCAGCACAAGAGAAATACACTTTTTCTAAATTCTTAAAGTTATCAATATTTTTTCTCATGAGATCTTGAGCAACATCCACAACACCTATCCTAAAGAAAGGACTTCCACAACAAACCTCATCAGATATCAATGTAAAATCAATCCCCAGTTTTTCCAATAATTTACATGTTGAGATAGCAATGTCCATCTGTCTATAACTTGCAGTACATCCTACATAATATCCAATTTTTGCTTTTTGGTTGTCAATATATTTTTCAAAACCATTATCTTTCGCCCATTTAAAACGAGCCTCAGCTTTGCCACCATATGGATTGTTATTTAGCTTAACTAAATTTAAAATCAATTGATGTTTTTCGATAAGTGGAACCCCTGTCTCAACGCAGGCCGCCCTCATTGATTCAATTATGTCAACTGTTGGAATTTTATTATCACATTGACTAGCACATTGTCCACATGTAATACAAGGAAAAATGACATTTCTTACTTTTTCAGTAATCTTTATATCTCCATTCAATATAGAGCGTGCTATCCACATCTTCCCAGCATTCCAAAATGCTTCCCATTCATATTCAATACCCGCTGGACAGGAATCAACCATCCCTTCATAAAGGATTGTTTTTTGTTTTCCCTCCCATTTTCCTATTCCTTCCTTATTTGGTTCATTAGAATAAGCAAATCGGCAAGCTTTGCAATGGATGCATTTATATATCTGATATTTTAAACTCTCTAATTTTTCTAATCCTGTTTTTACCATTTTTTAAAATCACCTTATCTAAGGAAGACATAATCTCCCTGGATGCAATATCATATTTGGATCGAACATTTTTTTTATTTTTCTTAAATACTTCCAATACATTCCTGCTTGACTGTACATGTAAGGCGAATGAATGTATGGATCAGGTCTATAGTTTAACCATCCTTGTTTTAGAGAATATTCCGTTGTTTCTCTATTAACATCCTGCACTCGTTCAAAATCCTCCTCTTTTGTTGAATCAAAGCAAATAATTGGCATGCAAACGGCTTGCCTACAACGTTCGATACTTGCTATCCACATAACAGGTATAAATCCAAATTTTTCTAATACTGAATTATACATTTCCGCGAAATGAGCACACTCATTCCAAGGTGTATACCACGTAATAAATAAAAAACCTGCTTCCCAAAAACTATAAGGAACAGCGATTTTGTTAGGCTTTTTCAATCTGCTTGCAATTTGCTTTGGATGAAGTTCTATGGGCTTCATTTTTTCTGGATCTCGACATCGTTCAGTTTTTTTATATTTTTCACAAATAAGATTTACTTTTTCTATGCAATGATCTAATTCTTTTTGTGATCGAGCCCATATTTCCCAATTCATCCACCATTTGGGATATCCCATTTCTTCATAAAATTCATAATCATGAGGGACTTTATCTTTCGGCCATCTACACATTGTTATAGCATAATTACCTCCCTGAACCATTACGGTATTATGAGCAATTCCGAATTCTTGTATTGCAATATCAAAAGTAACATCTTGCATGTCATATGGATTTCCCATACCCCAATTGACTATTGATTTAAATTCAGGATGAGGATAGATTTTTAGAGCCGCTTTAGTCACAATACCCATTGTCCCTTGACTCCCCATTATTGTTGACCAAATATCAGGTCCCAATCCATATTTATAAAAAGGTTTTGCAAATGGTAATGCCCATGAACCAGTTCTTAAAATATCTCCATTCGGAAACACAATTTCAGCACACATGAAATTATCACCTTGAGGACCCACACTTGAAGTGTATAGTGAAAATCCGCGATCTATTGCATCTCCAATAACAGTTGCCGCCGGTGGAGCCCCATCAGGGATTGGAGGAGCCCATTCTGGAAAGTTTTTATGCATGTACGCCCAAATTTGTCCACATGTAACTCCCGGTTCAATAATTACGATTCTATTTTTTTCATCAACATCTAGGATCCTATTCATTCTACTTAGATCAATTAATAAACCTGCAGGCTTTATAGTTGGACAGGCAAAACCTCCTGAAAGTCCTGCTGATATAGGAGAGACAGCAATCTTTTCTTCGGAACAATAAATCAGTATTTTTCGGATTTCTTCCACATATTTTGGTCTAACAACTAAATCCGGAATTTGGCTTTCTAATCCCATTACGGACTTAGCAAGATAGGATGCCGTAATTGCTTCATTATTGGTTGCATACTTTTTCCCAACAATACCAATCATGGCATCAAGATCCTTATTATTTGGTATTTTATATGATATTTTTACTCAACTCGATTTTTTACTTTTGTGTATACTAAAAATATATAACACACTTTTTCTAGAATTATGTTAACTATATAAATGTAACTATGTACATAGTTTGATTAATCATATTAAAATTGCATAAAATTTATTTAAGTGAAAATCATACTAGTATTAAGGTAGAGGAAAAAACGAAATGATCTAAAAATTATCGAAAAAAATGAGTAGTAATACGCAAAATAAAGAAAAAATAAGAGCTCGACTTCATACAACAATTTCTAATGAAACTGAAAATATCTTAATTAAATATTCAAAATTAAAGGATAAAAATGGAAATAAGATATATGGAAATAAATCTAAAGTTGTAGAAAAAGCTTTAGAACTCCTTGATAAATATCATCACCCTGAAAGAGAAGAAGAGCAAGCAATTTGGAATCGATCTAAAAATGAATTAAAAATGTTATTAGTGGGAAAACCTATTTTTCTTGCGTTTATTTTAGGTGATTTCAAAAAAGTATTTGAGAATAACATCACCGTGGATCTTATAGAATGGTATACCAAGAAAGGGATTGAAAGGCTCTCAATTAACGAAGTCTTAATTGCAATAAAAGATCTTTGGATTGCGGGAAATTATTTTTATGATATAAAGATTGAAAAGGGAAATAAAGGCACTTATATCATGATACTATATCATGAATTTCAAGATAAAGAATATAGTGAATTCTGGGGTCGTTATTTCAATTTCTTTTTATCAAGTCAAAAAAGTTGTAATATTGAATATTTCATTAGGACTTCATTTTTAAGGTTAGTAATAACACCTTCTGACAATTACAATTTTTCTCAAAATGTTGGTAATTACAGAGTTGGCAAAGATAGATATAAAATCAATGAAGCTATTGAGGTTTGGTAATTTAGATAAATATTTTGTTAGTTATTTAGGTTATAAATATGTGTTTATCAAGTGAAATGCATATTATTGGTTCTAACATTCTTTGCTCAAAAGTTAAGAATTTCTGATTTCTATAAAAACTATATTGATGCTTGGTAGTATTGTGACATTGTGGTTCATATAATGATCATTATCGTGGTTTTTTGATGTTCTCGATCATAGTTTTCGCTAATTTATTTTGCTTTCCTACATTCTTCTCACATATATTATCAACTCCATGCATTTAATTTATAAAATTAATAATGGAGTATTTGGATTTCTACTAAAAAATAATGCAAAATCGACACATTTATATAGATTATTTAAC
>CAZRIR010000145.1:0-6158 GCA_964600195.1 uncultured archaeon
TTATTATTTTCCTCATTTCCATTTTAAAAACCATGAATATTCGTTGTATTTTCATCTCTAAATCCCCTCCAAAATTCTTCTTCCTGTAATATTTAGGAATACTTCTTCTAAGTTTTTAGCATCATGTTGTTCCATTAAGTTTTTAGGAGAATCTAAAGCAACTAGTTTACCATAATCAATAATTGCAACTCTATCACATAATGCTTCTGCTTCTTCTATGTAATGAGTAGTCAAGATTATTGTTCGATTTTGTTTATTTATAGAATTAATAAAATCCCACGTATTACGTCGAACTCTAGGATCCATACCAACGGTTGGCTCATCTAAAAAAAGAATTTTGGGTTCATTTATTAAAGCAATTATTAAATTTAGTTGTCTTTTCATTCCGCCACTATAAGTTTTTGTTTTTCTGGTTCTGGCCTCATATAATCCTAATAATTTTAGAAGTTCTTCTGTCCTCTTCATTAATGCTTCCTTAGTCATTAAATGCATTTTTCCAAAATACTCAATATTTTCTTCTCCAGTTAAAAATGGAAAGATTGCTACTTCTTGGGGACATACACTAATAATTTTCTTGACTTCTTCGATTTGTTTTTTTAAATCATAACCTCCTACTTTAATTGTCCCATTTGTTGGATTTAATTAGCCACATAACATTTTTATGGTTGTTGTCTTGCCAGCACCGTTAGGTCCTAAAAATCCAAAAAGCTCACCCTTTTTAACCTCAAAACAAATACCATCCACCGCTTTAACATCATTAGATCTATATTTTCCCGTAAAATATTTCTTTAATTCGTTAATCTCAATGGAATTTGAGATATTAAACCCTTCATTGATGTTAACCTTCATTTTTTTATTTTTTTTCAATACCAGCACCGTTGTTTTATGAATTAATTAAATATAAAAAATTACTCAGATTCTTTATCAATGTAATGAATTCTTAAATTTTAATCTTTATATAATTTGTCACATCTTAAAGATCGGGTAAATTATCAATATCATCATCTTGATTTCATTGAATTTTCATTTTTCTAATTTAATAATATTGCAAATTTCTTTCGAAAAAATCCTTTATTTATCAAGTAAATGAGAAAACAAACAAATATTTACATTTTTGAGTTTAAATTTATTACAATATTGGAAATATTTCAAGTATGATATAAATTAACTTAAGTTTTATTTAATAATAATTCAATATGAACTTTGAATTCTATTTTATATTTTAATATGAAAGATGGAACTGTTTGGAAATACTATGAAAATGATTTCGAAAAAAATTAAAAGCAAAAGATATAAGAAAATTATTCAAGTTTAAAATAAAACCTTTATTGAAATAAGCTATTTTTAAAATTGATTAAATTAAAGAAAAAAATAAAAAAAGGAAATAATTATTTTTTACGTTTTCCATCCATTTTTTTGATGATGATGGCTTCGGCGTGAATTTTACAATTCTTAAGGATTACTTTAAAGCCTCCCATACCTCCTGCTCCAGGAACGGTAAATGTTTGAGTACCCATTGGAACCATGGCCCCCGCAGCTCCATATTCTTCTTCCTCCTCTTCTTCCTCCTCTCCACCGACGGCCATTTTATAAGCATCAGTTTCAATGATAGGATGCTTTTTCTCTTCTAACCAGGCTTGCAACCCATTTATATCGTTAACATCTTCTTCAGTAGCAATTTTATCCACTAAATCTGCAGGTAGAAATTCAGCAACTCTATCTTTTAGGTTTTTTCCCATCCATACGATAGTTTCGATTCCACCATCATATTGCTGGTATTTTGGACTGGCGATGTATTGAATGCTGATCCCATTGAATCCGGGCATCTGTTTTCCACCACCCGTTTGATTTGCCATTGCACTGAAAGGAAGTCCGTTAATTGCTGTTCCATCGTGGCTTCTATCGATAATACCGTGCCCTCCGATTTCAGGTAAGAAAAAATCAATAGCTTCAAAGCAACCACAACTGGTATGGGGGTATTCCATTCCTGAATATAAATATATTTGTTCAATCTCGCCTAGAGATCTCTTTTTTATCATCGCATCAACACCGGTGTAGTGCCCAGCTACTAAATCCAAGCATTCTCCGGGGGGCACCTCATAAATAGGCCCCTTAGGATCGACTTTAGCTGCTGCACGAGCATCAAACCAGTTGATACTGCCACAAAGCGAAGTTCTATCGGGAGTAATGGCACAAGCATGAGTTGGGGCAAATGACTGGCAGAGGACACATCCATAGAACATGTCTACGTCCTCATCATGAAGCCCTCTCGCTCTCTCATCTCGCGCATTATATACATCCATCGCCATTTTATGGATTTTTTTTATTTCCTTAGGGTCTGTATAAAGCGTAACTTGAGCTTTTTCAATAATATTTAATTCTGCTTTAAAAAGTCTAATCAATACCGTTCCCATCATCTTTAAAGTATTAAAACCTTTCTCAACGAGTTGCTTGGAAATTCTCATCCAAGTTGTATATCGCTGGTTAAGATGCATTACGCCGTTAATGAAGTTGCAAAATTCATGGATTCTTCGCTCAAATACGGCCTCCAAATCCTCTTCCAATTGAGCACCAGCTACTTCTACATATATTCCAATTGGATAGCGGGAGCCAACTTCCATGTCCGTAATGTCAGGGCCAATGAGCTCTACATTACCGTCTTTGATGTCCTTGGCAGGTTTAACACGGCAAAGCTCGAATTTGAACTCTGATTTGGGTCCACCGAGCTCGACGTACATTTGATTTCCCCTAATACGCTCACCCTCGTATACCGGTCCCACATCAAATGGAAGGTCACTGAAACTCATTATCTGGTCAACCTCCTCATTGTATTTTTATTATTCATACTCTTTTTTCACGATAAATTTTGATTAATTTCGAAATTAAATAAATAACATTAGGTAGTTTCATGGTTATAATAAATTAAAATTTACTGAAAATTCTTACAATAAGTATTGGGTAAATATTTATCTTTTATCAATAATGGTAATTTTCTCGTCGCTTCTCACGATTATTTATCGATATTTGGGAAATAAAATCATTATCTTTGATAAATTCTATCCTGAATTTACTTTGTTCAAATTATAAAATTGATACTTATAGTAACGTTATTCAAATAAATCAGAAATATTTTACATATTTATTCTTTAAATCCACTTTCTAAATAAATTAAGAGAAAACTAAGAACATCCAATATCCTATTGGATATGAGATGTCTGTATTAATTATATTTAAAAAAATAAAAGGAAAAAAATTATAACAATTCGATTAATTTTTCCAAAAAGTCTTTCCAATCAGCGTCGCTTAAATTAGGCAAGCTAAATCGAGCATTTGGATGAGCGTATTTATCTAAATTAATGGTTCTTAGCCAATCTGTGAAATTTTTTAATTTGCTTAAAGTCTGACTTGAATAAAATACCAAATGACCACTAAAAATGGCCATTCTATATTGTCCTTTTCCATCTAAACCCTTCCAATCTTTATCACCAAGTTGAGTGGTAATATTAATCAAGGATTCATCGTATACCTTGTTTTTGGTGACTTTTCCATTAACATAACCATACGCGTGTCCTGTGGTGACTACATCACAATCAATTTTATTTGCTATTTCAATGAGGTAATCAACAAGTTTTTTCTCACCCAACTGCCAATTTAAGGACTCAGCTCCTATGACTAATACTTTTTTCTTAGGATCCTTCAAAAGATTCGCCATGACCTGAGGGTCTGATACTGATATTCCCATTTCTGGTCCAGGTATGTTCGCTTTTTGATATGGTCTTGCCATTTTTTATCAAATATCTTTATTAGTTTTATTTAAAATTATTAATATACTTAGAATTATTAAGCGTCGTATAAAAAAATTGTTTTTATCATTAGAAACATGTACGAAAAATAGAATGTTAAAGAGGTAAAATGAAAATGTGTGAATTTAAAGTAATGAAACTAAATGATAATACCCAAATCGCTGAAGAAATTTTAGTTTTTTCTTATAATGAGAAAAATGAATTATTATTAAAGGATATATTAGGAATGGGCAAAAAATTAGATTCCGCCTTGATCTTAGATGTTAATACTATAGACCAGAAGTGCGTGATACTCGAACATCCTTTAATTAACGAGATGTTGGGACTACTGAAGGATATAACAAGTGGTTCGGCAAAAAAAAATCAGGTTGAGAATCTTATTGAAAAGCTTGAAGATATAAAAAATACTCTTTAACCATAAAAATGAAGGAATAATCCCATAATATTTTTTTAAATTTAGCCTAAATTATGGATCTTCATAATTTAGAATTCGTTTTCCTCTCATGAATGAAAGAATGGCTCCAAGAATGCAAAAAATTACGGAAGCAATTAATACCGTCATTAATCCCATAGTAAACTCCGATATTATCGTCGGATCAGTAACATTTGTTGGATTAGATAAGATTATGTTTAATATTGTAATAGGAATAAAAAAGGTTAAAATCGCACTCAATAAAGCGATGCTTGTAGATTGTCCAACTACACGCATTGTAGAGAGTATACCTGCTGCAATTCCATGATCTCTTCCCTTGACGGCATTCATGATTGCTGAATTATTGGGCGATGAGAATAGTCCGATACCTAATCCTACAATAAATTGAGTAATGAGAATGTATTGTATGGGTAGGAATCCAATCACGAGAGTTAATAACAAGAATCCAATTGCCATTATAGTCATTCCAGATGTTGTTAAAATTCTCGTTCCAAATCTATCAGAAAGCCTGCCACTAAAAGAAGAGATAAGCGCCATAGTTAGGGTTGTTGGGAGTAAGAATAGTGCAGTAGTAAGTGGATCCCACCCTAATATCAATTGTAGGTAAATAGGTAATAGAAAAATAGTTCCCGCAATTGCGATATAGTTGAATAAGGCTGCAAAATTGGCATAACTAAAGATTCTGTTTGTTCTAAACAAACTTAATTTGAACAACGGGAATTTCGTTCTACTTTCAGTGAAAATAAAAGTAAAAAAACTCAATATGGAAATTCCAAATAATAAAAGTACTTCGAATGAGCCCCACCCTATCTGATTTCCAAAGGTAAGTGCTAGTAGGAGGGTGGCTAAAAATAATCCAAACAATACAGTTCCTAGAAGATCATAGCTTTCATCTTTGATTCCTTGATCTACTTTTTTTAATTTATACCAACCAATTATAAAGATCGAGATTCCTATAGGAACATTAATAAAAAAAATCAGTCGCCATGTAATAAATTGAACAATAATTCCTCCTAAAATTGGACCTGCAACTAAACCTCCATAAATAAATGCAACATTGACACCTAAGGCTTTTCCCGTTTCTTTACGAGGAAAAATATCAGTAATCATGGAAGGTGCATTTGCGGCAATCATAGAACTTCCTATTCCTTGAATTAATCGAAAAATTATAATAAAAATCCCAGAAAATGCAAAAGAAATAAAAAAACTTGAAAATGTGAAAAGATAAACTCCGAATAGAAAAAATGATTTTCGCCCTTTTAGGTCCGAAATCCTTCCAAAACTAATCAGAGTAATGGCTGAAACTAATAAATAAATTATAACTATCCATTGCGCCTCTTCAAACGACATGCTTAAATCTGCTGATATAACTTTAATTGCAATATTCACGATGCTTCCGTCTAATGAAGACATAAATACTCCGATTGTAGTTATTATAAGTACTCTCCACTTGTACTCCATTTTTAATCAAAGTTAATCTTTAAAGTATAATGTCTCATAAATCTCATTAATTAAAAAGATTGTTATAATAATTAAGAAGTCATTAAAAAGTAAGATTATGATTTTATTTAGTTTGATCTAAAGAAGAAAAAGGGTCATATCCGATATCAATAATAAGAATTTCCTTATCAAATTAAAATCTCCATAAAAATCTTTCAATTAATAGGAAATTATTAAATTTTTTTTATTAAATTTTCATGGATGACATCCTTTAATTAATGATTTTAATATAATATTAGAGTTTTTGACTAAAAGCAAAGTCAGTAAATAATAATATGATATAAAAAGAAATCATAAAAAGATTCAATAATTTTTATGAATAAACCTGTATATTAATGCACAATATAGACTCTTTTTAATTTTGAGGTTTAATTAGCTATGGATGATGTTGAACAAAATATAAGATTGTTTAAAGACCAATT
>CAZRIR010000146.1:0-6133 GCA_964600195.1 uncultured archaeon
GGAGATTTTGTCGCAGCAACATCTTATATTGTAAAACCAAGAAATCCTTTATCTTGGCTAGATCCAGGGCCTTTCGGAACTTTAGGTGTGGGAGCAGGATTTTCTCTCGCAGCAAAATTAGTAAATCCCGAATCAGAGGTGTGGATATTCTGGGGAGATGGTGCAGCAGGATATAGCATTGCTGAGTTTGATACTTTTGTAAAACATAAAATACCAATTATTGCTGTAATAGGAAATGATGCAGGATGGACCCAAATTACTCGAGATCAGGTAGAATTCTTACATGATGATGTTGGAACTACTTTAAATTACACTAATTACGATATAGTTGCCAAAGGATATGGTGGAGAAGGATTCGTTTTAGATTCAGAGAAAGATATTAATCAAATATTAAATAAAGCAAAACTTATGGCAAAAAATGGCAGTCCAGTTCTAATTAATGCACTTATCGGGAAAACCGATTATAGGAAAGGATCCATTTCCATGTAACTAAAAAGACAAAAGAAATAATACAAAATTATACCAAAAAGTCATCTACTAATTGTTAGACTTCCCAAAAATTATTTTCAATATCTAAAGAGGAATTTAAAAATTTAAAAAATCTAGTTTAGGGTTTTATGAATTTCATGATCCTAGACAAGATATTTAGATTAAGCATAATGTAAACGCCTGGCTTTCAGATGCGGAATTTATTTCCAATTTATCATTCTTTTCCAGATAATCATTCAGATCTAATGCTTTGCTAAAGAGTTCGTTGAATTTATCATCAAAAATCTGAAAAATATTTTTATTGCGTGATATATAAATTCCAATGAGGTCATGTGTAGGAGAAAAGCTCGGTTGAACAAGTTCATTTTCAGACATCAAGCAAAAATTACTGAAATTTTCATCACTTACTCGGACCTGGAAATTTTTGAAAGATAGATTATTCGATTCAAGTAATTCAGAAATGGCTAGAAATTCCTTGCTTTTAATTAACGTTTCAATTAATTCTGAATTAAAAATTACTTGGATATCAATTTTATTTATATTAGGTTTGATTTTATCTAAACTATCATTAAATCTTCTAATAAGATCATCAGTAAGCCTCCCCTTTTGATTAATGCTATCATGAATTAAATTAACAAGAGGATTATTATATTTAATACCAATAGCTATTTTACTTCTATTTTCAGCTAGAAAAGCATAATGGATTTGAGAGATTTGTCCAATATCAAAATTGATAAATTCAACAGGTTCTTGGACTTCCTCTTCAACTAAATCGTATGTATTTAAGAAGTCTTCGAGTGCATTTTCGCATATTCTTCGTTTTTCTTGAAATTCTGCTTGTAATTCTTCTATTTTCTTATTTATAATTTTTTGCCAAGCGGGAACTATAGGAGTGGTTAATAAAACCTTCATTGGTCTATCATAAATTTGGACTAATTCTAAATCATTTAAAACGGAGCAGATTTTGTAGCCTCTTTTTAAAGTTAATCCAAATTGAGCACTTACATCTTTAAGATTTTCAATCTTTTTATTTTTGAGTAAATAATAATATATTTTTTCTATACCCTTTTCGATAACATTGAGAGATGAAAAAATATTAGAAATTTTTAAAAATTCATCTTCCATCGTCATAATTCTTCATTTTTTCCTTTTAAATGAATATATTATTTACCCTCAACGCTATCTAATGTCAATTCGGATAATATTTGAAAAGTTTCATCGACATTTATATTTTCTTTTGCACTGATTTCTGAAAATAAAGCATGATTATTTTTATCTGCAATTTGTTTACCTAACTCCACGGGAATATTTCTTTGAGTAGCGGCTAGATCAATTTTTGCTCCAATAAGGATTATTGGAATGTTTCCACCCTTTTCTCTTACGATAGAAGTCCATTCTGGAATGTTGTTTAAGGTGGAAGGGCGAGTTATATCAAACAATAGAAATGCAGCATTTGCTCCAAGACAATATGTAGGAAGTAAAAATCTAAAACGTTCTTCTCCCCCAACATCCCATATTTGGAGCTTTATCTTATATCCTCGTAATTCTATCGTTTTAACGTGAAAATCGACCCCTATAGTGAGACGTTCAGAAGGGTTAAATATGTTATAACAATATCTTTTGGTAAATGAAGTCTTGCCAACCGAGGCATCGCCAAGTAATAATATCTTAAAGGTATAATCATATGTTGTCATTTTGTTAAATCATTTCCCAGAGATAATTATCATATTATTTTTGTTTGTAATTATAAGGTAAACTAATCGTATTTAATTGAATGGTATTATTAATATTATATTTTTATCATATTTGAATTTAATATTAATTTAGTTACTCATCTTATATATTTTTTTTCAACTAATTTGATATAAAAATACTAGTGTTATATTCTTGTCATTTTTGAACTATTTTTTTAAAATTCGTATTCCTTTTGAGTTAAATTTTGTAGATTCTCTATTGCTAATCCTAATACTTTTTCTTGGCAATTTTTATCTGATAATTCTATAGAATATAGGTTTCGATATTTAATTTTACGAAAGAATTCAAACATTTCTTTAAAATCAAGATCTCCTTCACCTGGTATCATTCTATCTAAATCTGATTTTGAGTCTTCTCCATTTTTATCAGGATCTTTGACATCACTGAGTTGTATTAGAAATAAATTTTCTTTTATATCATTTAATGCTTTAAAATTTTCGTTAGATTTGTATAAATGAAATAGATCTATAACATAACCTAAGTTTTCAACTCCTTCTAAAGCTTTTATTACGATTTTTGTGTCAGATAAGGTTGAGATAGAACTTTCAGGATAATTTAAAAATTCAAAACCAATTTTTATATCATTTTTATAAGCAATTTTTGAAATATGATGAAGTCTTTTCCGTGTTCTATTTATGATCCTTCTTTTTGGAATTTTCCTTGGATCTAAAGTCTCATCAAAAAAAGATGGACTAACTAAGAGGAGATCAGATTCAAGTTTGTATAGATAATCCATCATTATTCGCATTTTTGGAAGGATAGTAAGCTTATAATCTCTTTCTGAACTAAGAGAAAAATCTTCTAATCCAAAAAGGCTTATGGCTTGAAGATCATATACTTCTAAAAGCTCTAAAATTTCTTGAATGGTTGTACTTTTAGAAAGAATTTCATTTAATATCTCGAAATTTATTTCTATTCCATCAAATTCCTTAGAAAATGCAATGAAATCCAATAAATCCAAATCGTTACATGTATTTTGATTTAAAGCAAATTTAACCATATAATTATCATAATCATTTAAACCCTTATTAATGCAATTTTTATTGGTCAATGGGTTTTCGCAAAAACAAAATAATAAAAACATATATTTTATAATATCTTTAGAAAATACTATTAGTAGTATCTTTCCATCATGATTTAATGAATAGAACTCGCGTGATGTAAATGGGAATAGATTACGATTCTATAATGGATAAAAATTTAACATTAGAAGAATTTACTGAAAAACTTGAGGATTTATTACGAAAGAACAGAATAGGAATTGTAGAGCGAAGAAAAATCGTTAGACAAAAAACTCAAGAATTCAAGGACTTGACAAGAACCCGAGATGTAAGACATCGAGACTAATTTTTTTTTCATATTTTTTTTTATCAAGCTTGAATCTTCTTAAGATTTTGTGTAATTTTTTTCAAAATTGTTTTGTTAATTTCTCTCTCTCGTCTAAGTTTTAGTTTATTTTGGATTTCTTTTTCTTCAACTTGACCAAGATTTATGAAATAGTTCAAAGCAGCCCATCGAACAGAGTCATCAGGATCGTCCAATAATGGCAAAATTATTCTCTTGTATTCCACACTATTATCATGTTCTGCTTGTAATATTGCTCTTACTCTTTTTATAAAATCTGGATGATAAAGTTGGTATGCTAATGGATGTTTTAATTCTTTATTCTTAATGTATTTTAGAATAAATTTCAAAAGGTCCCGATGCCAATCATTATCATCCATAACCCGAAAGGAATTTTCAAGCAATTTTTTGATATTTTTTTTACGACTTATTTTGATCAAACTTTCAAAGGAAATAAAAAACCTTTCGGATATATCCTTTTTGAGATTTTCGATCAATCTCTTGATCATCTTATTATTAACTTTTGAAATTTCAATGATATCCCAATTCAAATCATCTTCTTTATTCCAAATTACATGTCGTAGTGATGGGGTCATGTTAATAATGGTAAAATTTTGATCCTTACTTTTAATAATGAAAGAAAAAACCTATATATTAAATTGATTATTAAAATGAAAATAAATGATGATTTTCATGATTAAATAGTAATTTTTTAATTAAGAGTTGATAAAAATTAATTTATTTATTTATTATTAATTTTCGACAAAATTAAGCTGTAAATTATCCATTAGCTCTTTAAATTTTAATAACATTTTTTATAATAGGATATAGCTATCTCGTAGTCATCAAATATTGGAGACTTTCATAAAAACTTTAAGTCATTCAGCATTAATGTAATCTGATCAGAATAAATATATTATATATTAAACAAATTTTTATCAGTTTGCAGATGAAAATAGGCAGAATATTTGTAAAAGTCCCTCATAGGATATCTGGATTTTTTGAAATAGTGGATCAAGTAAGTGAGGATCCTGAGAAAATAGGTTCAAGAGGAGCTGGATTCAACCTAAATGCTTTTGGAACAACAGAAATAAAAATTCGAGAACTTGAAAAAAATGATGAAACTAGATGTATCATTCGTATAAACCAAAAAGAATATTACGAAAAAGCAGAAACCAGTTACTTTATTTTTAATTCCATTAAACATTTAATTAAAAAACCTTTAGAAATAAACATTAATCACATGTTTGAACTTCCAGTTGGATGCGGTTATGGGGCTAGTGGAGCTGGAGCCTTAGGATTAATCTATGGACTAAATGAAATCTTAGATTTAAAGTTAGATAATCGGGAAAAAGGAAGAATTGCTCATGTAGCAGAAGTCGTAAATAGAACGGGATTAGGAACAGTTTGTGGTCAATTAGCAGGAGGACTCTGCATGTTAACAGAACCAGGATATCCTTGTAATCATAAAAATATTCAGTATCCTGATGATATAAATGTAATTTGCGGTTCTTTTGGAATGATACACACGAAATCTATCCTAACAGATCCTATTCTAAATGCTAAAATTAAAGAAGCAGGGAAAAGGGCTTTAAACAAATTGATTCAAGAACCAAGTTTGAAAATATTTACAAAAACATCTATAGAATTTGTCAAGGAGACAAATATTCTTGAAATTTTAAATTTAACAAAAATTGATAAAATAATGAATGATCTTAATAAATTAAAGATATTCGGTGCGAGCATGAACCAACTAGGTCGTTCAATTTTTGCAATTTGCAAGAATAAAGATGTTCCTGATGTGATTGAAATATTTGAATCGTATAAACCAGATATAAACTTGATAAAAACTTCAATTAGCAATAAAGGTCCACGAGTTATAAATTTTAACTAGTTCTTTATATCTTACATAAAAAAATCGAAAAAATTATCTTATTCGTTTTATTTCAATAATTATATCATTTAATTAGATGCGAATAGACTAAGTATTCTCGTGATTAAATTTGCTACGGAAGAGAGAAAATGATCCTTACCTTCAAATAGCTTTAGATTTAGTCAATACTCATAGAGCATTACAGATTGCTGAAGAGGCTGTTAAAGGAGGCGTTGATTGGATTGAAGCGGGAACCCCATTAATAAAATCAGAAGGAATGAACGTAGTAAGGGCACTTCATAAGAAATTTCCGGATAAGATAATTGTTGCTGACATGAAAACTGCTGATGGTGGTTCAATTGAAATTGAAATAGCCGCTAAATCGGGAGCAAAGGTGGTTTTAATGCTCGGAGGAAGTGACAATGCGTCAGTTACAGAAGCAGTGGAAACGGCCCAAAAATATGGTGTCATGTTAGGGTGTGATACTATCGATATCCCTCAAGATAGGCTTGTTCAACGAGCATTAGAGTTAGAAGCTTTAGGGGTAGATATGATTTGCTCTCATGTTGGCATTGATCAACAAGTTATTTATGGAGGAGAAAAAACCCTTGATGTTGCCCAAATTTTAAAACAAAAATTGGAACCCACTACATGGTTGGCAATTGCCGGAGG
>CAZRIR010000147.1:0-6106 GCA_964600195.1 uncultured archaeon
AGAATAGATTTGATTAATAAATTAAAGTTGAAATATATAAAAGCATGAATTATTATATTATACTTAGAGCAAATTTAAAATGAAAAATTTTAACTTCAATCCAAAATTAATCGAATTGAAAATATAAAAAATAAAATATTAGTACATATAAAAAACATGACTGATAGGGAAGTTTGGACTGTTAAACTCGACTGGCTTAATATCGTTTATCTTTTAGGTTTAGAGAAAATCGAACAAATTTCAGAACAAAAGAAAGATAAAGTAATTAAAAAAATTAGCAAGACATACGATCTCCAAACGCTGCTTGAGTCAGATCCAAATGAATTAGATAAAATGGTTGCTGATGAGTTGGCAGAGATAATGAAAAAAGAACTAACTCAAAAAGCTAAAGAAGAAGAGAGAAAAAAACGAGAATTTCGTAGCAATTTCGTCCCTTTCAAAAATGGTGGTATCATCAATATCGATCCAAGGGATTTAAAAGATCTCGATGTAGACATGGATGGTGATCCTCAAGAAATTTTAAAAAAAATCGCTAAAAAACTTTTCAGGGGAGATAATGATCATGATGATGAACCGGATACTAATGAAGATACCACGGGATATTATATATAATATTTTTCTAGAATAATCTTTTTACTTTACCCAAAAAAATTTTTCTATTTATCAAAAATTTTACGGACTACTTTTTTTTATTTTCCTTTCTTTATTCTCCTCAATCAATTCCAATAATTCTTTTTTGTTATTTAATGCCTCTTTATGCATTGGATCAATGTTTAGGGTCTTTTCAAAACAAGATAATGCTCTATCAAGCATTCTGAGGTTCAAATATGCTATTCCTTTTGAATGCCAAGCATGCGAAACATAAGGATCGATTTCCAAGGCACTATTTAGACATAAAATAGCTTCTTTATACTTTTCAAGATTAATGAGGCAATTTCCTTTATTTATATAGACTAATTTTGGCACTTGGCAATTTAATTCCAAGGCATTATCAAAACACTTTATGGCATCTTCATATTTTCCCAACATACTTAGTACAAAACCCTTGTCACTCCATGCTTGACCATCTTTTGGATTGCTCGATATATAAATACTATAATAAGAAAGAGCTTTTTCATAATCCCCACTTTTTTTATATTCGAATGCTTTTTCGAGATCGTTCTGAATTTCATTTTCATCTTGTATGATAATTATTTCATCTGCAACTTCATCGGGTTTCGATTTCTCTTTTTTATTGTTATCACTTTCACTCCTCTTCTGCTTTAAATTTATTCCACAGCATTCACAATAGAGTTGCTCGTCTTCTATCTTTTCACCACAATTTGGACAAAAATTTAAGGTTATATCACCAATTATCCCAATTAAGTATAATAAATCTATAATTTTTAAAAAATTTAGCCTTACCGCGAATAGCTAAGGTTTTTCCGTAAACAATTACTATTCTATTCAAATTTCCTGAGATAAGATCTCGTTTAGGAGCGTTATCAATATGTCAATTTCTTCAGGATTGAATGAAGGGTCTTCCTTACAAAATAATAAATAATAAAGTGAAGCACCCTTGACCAATTTAAATCGCTTAAAAACAAAATATTTCCCTGCTCTTTCGATTTGGGTAAAATTTTCGTCGTTATTTTCTGATTCAGCTCTTTCAAAACCATCATTTAAGCGTAAAAAATAAGGAGATAGTGAATTCAATAGCTCTCTCACGGATTCATTGTTATAATATGAACCAATGATCAGTGAATTATTATCTAGGAGTTCCACGCCTTCAATATTACTCTTGTGTGCAAATTCTTCAATAGTTTTATCAATTACATTACTTTTTGGATATAATTTTATAAAAAGTTCAGACATTGCATTTACTATTGATGGCATATTGAATACGGTGGTTTTAAAAAAAGAAAAATTATGGTAATTTTTAAATCCTTCAATTTTTTTTTTTAAGAACTCATAAGTATCTTCCATTTTCATCTTTGGGTCATTAATTAAATCTGGGTCAAATTTGTGAAAAAAAATATAGATGGAAGGCATTATTCCAAGTTCTGAAAATTTTTCAACCACATTGTATAGATAAGCACATGAATCAGTAATCCGCTCACGATCTTGAACGTCAACAACGTAAATCATAATGTCAGTTCCCCTAAATATTAAATGGGATTTCTCTAAATATGTTTTTCGGAAGCGTTCCTGACCTCCAAGGTCCCATTCCGATATAGTCATTCCTAAAAACTCAAAATTTCTTCTCTCCGCATTTCTAGTAGGTTTAATCGTGGCAAATTTTGAAATTTCTCTAAGTAGAGAAAAAATAATAGATGTCTTTCCAGCATTATCTAAACCTGTAAAAATTACTTTTCTAGCATTAGGATTCTCTTCTGATGCCATGATAAATCTAAAATATAATATTTTTCAGTATTTTTTGTAAAAATTTTTTTAATAAATTAGTATCATAACCTATATATAATATTTCGTTGAAAATGATGAAATAATTGTTCTCAGATGTCTAAATAAAAGATGATAAGAGGAATTTTAAACAGATATAAATAATAAATTATCTTTTGATTCTAATATTTCCAATTCAGTCGATTTTAGTAGAGATCGATATTCCCTCCTTGAGAGCAATGAGAAATTTTCCTTGTTTAAAGTAGAACAGTGAATTTGAAGCAATTTCCTCTTGATTAAATTGTTTAAAATGTTATAGAACTCTTTATTATTTTTTTTTGAATAATTTTTTAAATTAGAGTTCAAATATGACATGATTAACCTTCTATCAAATCGCTTATTCTGCTCTCTGACAATCAATTGATCCCGTGGTATTGTAATTTTTAAACCTGCCTCCATGGAAATATAAATATAAATTAGATTTATTTAACAATTTAATATGTGAATATCACTTCAATTTTTTCTCCACAATTGGATAAAATATGAATTTATATTTTGATTTTAAAATTTTTCGTAATTGATGAAAATAATTGCATGAGGTCGTTATGAATTCACTTACTTCAATATGAATATTTCTTCTTACTTGAGACCGTTATTAGCACATAAAAAAAGAATTTTATTGTATATCTATACATCTGATTAGATTTCATTATATTTTGTAAATTCAAATATGCTTTTTGAAATAATACCAAGGTAATATTGTAGTATTATTCTAATATATATGAGTCTCCGTGAAACTGTAGTATTATTTTATTTTGGTAAATATATCTCATCAAGTTCATATAAGAGCATACATACCAGAAACAAAATATAAACAATATATAGAAATAAGAAATAAAAAAGAGCGAAGTTTACAGTAGTTTTAATAGAAGTTAGCAATAAATCCTTTTATAATATAAAAGAAAAAAAAAAAGATCGGGTACAAAATTCAGAGATTTGAGATTGAATTAAACCTAAAATTATACCATAAACTTATGATTAATTTTTAAAATTAAAATAAAAGATTTCTATATATAGCCATAAGAAAAATGAACAATAAATATATCTCGCTTTATAAGAAAAATCACCTAAATAAGGAAGATGAAAGGCTAGGATTATTCCAACGGCTAAACGATGAGTATTCGATTAAAAAAGCTCTCTATCCTGGAAGTTATGCACATATTACACCAATATTCGTATTTCCAGAGGTAATTTTTAACGATGTTTATACGAAACTTCAAAAATTTTTCGATTCAGATGAAATTTTTAAATATATAAATATTAGAAAGTTATATTCTGGGGAGCCCTATTATTCATATATCTGCGAAGATTACAACAAAAAACTCGATATAGAGGAGAATTATTTCGATTTATTGATATCACAGTATGCAGGGTTTATCTCCCGTGCTTGTAGACTTTACTTGAAAGTTGGTGGAATATTAGTAGTTAATAATAGCCACGGGGACGCAAGTATGGCTTCCATATCAAATGATTATAAGTTTATCGCTGTAATTAATAAACGAGGCAAAAAATTTAGCCTTTCCACTCGAAATTTAGAGCAATATTTTATCCCTAAGAAAAATATTGAAATTACCGAAGAATTTTTAGAAAAACATATGCGTGAAGTAGGATATACAAAAACTGCCACAGACTATATTTTTAAAAGAATAAGGTAACCAAATACCTTAAGAGATCTTGAAAAACATTTATAATAATAATAAATGTACTAAATCCCTTATTTTTGTATCCACCCAAAAAAAATTATTTAAGATAAAGATTTCTTTTCTTCCAGATCCAGTAGAAACCGGTTGAGGCTATAGCTAAAAACCATTCAATTCGGATACAATCCAAGAACGAATATTCAATCCATAAATCTGGTTCAACTAATCCCAGGATAGATGTATCAATTAGATTAGACATCCAGACAGAAAAATATAAAATACCAAGTCCAAGAACCAATATTGCACCGCCTATCAAATAGTCCACATCCTAGAATATGAACTTATGGAACAACAACTCGAAATTATGATTGAAGCGACAGAAAATGAAGATAGAGGCGTATCCATGCCTAATTTTAAATTCCCTTCAGGGATGATTGTAAAGGTAGATCTTGAGAATTGTGAAATCTGGACCAAATTGGTAAGCATTGGGATATTTCAAGGACAGAGAATTAATATCATAAACAAAAATTCCCATAATTATCTGATAGAGTTTAAGAATAATAAGTTTGTTATTGTTCGGAATCTAGCAGAGACAATTATTTTAATTCCTTAAACTAAAGTTGCTCCTATTATTTATAAAATATTAAAATAGTTTGTTTTTTTCGTCATAATTTAGTAATTGTTCAAAAGCACAAAAAATATTAAAAAAATTGAGTTTATTATGGACCTTTTCTTATTTGTTCTTTTTTTAGCATTAATGGCTGGACTATCAACCTCAATCAGAAGCATATTAGCATTTTTTATAAAAAAGCCAAGCCCAGAAATTATTTGTGTTATTATAGGATTTTCCGCAGGAGTTATGATTTTAGTTTCTTTTATGGAATTACTTCAAGAAGGAATAGCGTCAACAAATACTTTTATAGGTCTTTCATTTTTTATGTTAGGGATTATATTAATGTTTTTTATTGACATTCTTATTTCTCATAATTATGAATTTGAATCATCTTCAGAAAAAGAAAAACTAATATCAACTGATTCTTCAAAATCTTTAAAATATAATAAATTGCAAAAAACTTCTGTTTTAGTAACTCTTGGAATTATGATTCATAATTTTCCTGAAGGAATTGTAACTTTTGTAGGAACTCTGGAATCCATAGAGTTGGGGGTAATTCTCGCTGTGGCGATTGCCCTCCATAACATTCCTGAAGGAATTGCTGTTTCAATTCCTATTTATACTTCTACTGGAAGTAGAAAAAAAGCTTTTTATTGGTCTTTTGTATCTGGAATTAATGAATTTATTGGAGCTCTTATTTGTGGTTTTATATTATTGCCTTTTATTAATGGTTTTATGATTGCTGCAATGTTAGCTATTGTTGGAGGATTTATGGTTTACATTTCGTTAGATGAATTATTACCAGTATCACTTTTATATGGAAACGAACATTTATCAATCGTGGGAATTATGGTTGGAATGTTTATAATGGGGTTAAGTCTAGCATTATTATAAGTATTCAGCAAATAAATAGGTGCTTTCTTTAAAAAGGAATAACCTAAATTTACTAATTTTCTATATTAATGATTGTTATAATTATTTTTACTAAAATTATTTTTAAACAGGCTCTTTTGCTTACTATTTATTTGAATAAACAATATTTTACCTATTTAATCATAAAATTGAAAATATTCTTATTTATTTAAATTATTGCCATTAAATTTAAATTGCCTAAAATAATAATATCACTTAAATTTAAACTTTAAAGTGATAAAAATGGTTGGCTGTCATGATTTAAAAGTTGGAGATTTTTTAGAATGCCCAGATTGTGGACTCATTCTTGAGGTAAAAGAAGAATGCAAGGAATGTAATGATAATGCTTGTGGATGTGAACATGATTGTGATTTTTCGTGTTGTGGAACACCACTGATCAAGAAGTAAAGATTTCGAATCTGAAATCACTTCTCTATATTTTATAGTTTTTATTTTATTTTTTATTTATAATAGTTATATTGACCAATTCTGATTTTTAAAA
>CAZRIR010000148.1:0-6104 GCA_964600195.1 uncultured archaeon
TCTATTTTATCTATAATTTCTAAATTATAATCAACATTTTGTCCTGCCAAAGGATGATTGTAATCAATAATGACCTTTCCTTGCATGATATTAGTTACCGTTCCTCTTTGGCCTGTCCCTTTTTTGACAAAATCTTGTCCCAATTCTGGATTTTTACCATCATTAAGCTTTCTGAATTTAGCGATACCAATTCGTTCAATTTTACTTGGATCACGCTTTCCAAATGCTTTATTCGGAGGAATTCTTACAGATTTTTTTTCAAAAAAGTTCATACCTTCAATTATTTCTGTTAAACCCTCGTTCAAAAATCCGGGTTTTCCCACTATTACAAAATCAGGTTCATAATATCCGCGTTTTGCGTTTTCTTCATTATAAATTCCTGCCTTTCGTGCGTCTTCTTCAGATGAAACACGAAAGATCTTGCCTTTTTGGGTTTTTCCAGTTATTTTTACAAGAATATAATCTCCATTTTCCACTTTTTTACCTTGCAATAAATTTTTCTTTTCTTCCAACTTTTTTAACTCTTCCTCGAGTTTTTTATCAGTTTCGGCAGATTCCGGATCATTTTTCACTTCATTTTTATCAGATCTATCTGTATCCCCTAATAAATCTTTAGCATTTGTAATTAACTTCTCCGCTGTTGCTTCACCTATTCCTTTAAGGTTAGTTAAATCTTCCACTTTTGCTTCTGCAAGTTTTTCAACAGAGTCTATACCTGCCTCTTTAATAACTGAAATCTTATTGCCTAATCCTTTTACATCTTCTAATATAGGAGTCATTTTAATACCGTCTCAATAAAATATCGTAATTAAGTTATCGTTAATTGAGTTTGAAAACATGTAATTACTTATAGATTTTTCGAATTTTTATACTTCACGAAACTGGCTTATAAAGAATGTTTAAATCTTCAGCATAATGTTGAACTTCTTTCATTTCTTCAGAAGTAGGTTTCCGGTTTATTTCGGGGAATTTATTACTTTGATATTCTGGTCTGTATTGGCCCATGATGTTAACGACGCATTTAGGTGTTTCTCGTGCGATAAAATCCAAAATTGGTTTTGAACAACATTCCACGTGGTTTGGCATAACGAGATGTCTAATAATAATTTCGCCACTGCCTTCATCGTGGATCTTTTTATGATTCCGAGAGATGATATTAAAATAATTTTTTACACCAGAATATTTTAATCCACAATCATTATTCCCATATTTAAAATCCGGTAACCAAAAATCCATAAGATCGATGATTAATGAAAGGGATTTGCTAGTCAAATAAAAATTAGAGTTCCATAATTGGCATATATTTCTTTTTTGATATTTTAAGCTTCCTATGATCGTATGAATGTTAGGAATCGGGTCCCCGCCTACATAATTAATGTTTTTCGCTCCCTTATCAGCCAGATTTTCTGCAATTTCCGCGAGAAAGACATCATCAACTTTTTGAGAAATACCCTCGATGCATCTTCTTCCTTTCCATGCTTGTGAAATATCATAATTTTGGCAAAATACACACTCAAAATTACAACCTTGGAAAAATATAGTTCCAGAAGGAACAAGTGGTGCTTCTTCTCCGTGATGGATGAAAGATGAAGAAACATAGGATTCTTTTGGTATCATGCAAATCCCTAAATCACCTTGTATCCGATTTACCCCGCACTTTCGTTCACAAAACACGCAATTTTCTAAATATTTAAATGCGATGTGTTCTACCAGGTCGAGATAACATTTTGTTATAGTCTTCCGATTCTTAAGAATATCAAAATCTTCCTTCAATAATTCTTTGAATTCTTTTGATTTTTCCTGTAATAGTATTTCTAAGTTTTCCAGAGAATCTTCTGGGGAGTAATCACATTTAACCGACTTGGCAATCAAAAAACGTGCGAGAAATGTTCCATCTAAAATACCCTTGTATTTTGAGAATCTTGATGAAATATTTTTATTATTCCAAACGGAGAATGCATCTGGTCTAATGTATCGAAAGACCATTATGTAATAGTTCTCAAATTTTTAATTATTCTTCCTCAAATGTGAGCCATTTTACGATATTCTCTATAAATTTAAGATTGTCTCCGGCATCCAATCCAAAGTCGTTATCTTCCTGTAAAATATCCGAAGAACCAAGAGTAACACACCGTCCATCAAAGAATTTTGACACGACACATATTGGAACTTGCCCGATACTCCCTCTGTCATCATTCGCATAAACAAACTCTGCTTTTTCTGATGTATTGATGAGATCATCAACATCTTCTGTAAGTGTGAAGAAAGTACAATTTGGAAAGACTAATTCTGAAACTCCATCCATTATAGGGTGATTAAAAAATTCAGTCACTAGCACGTTTTCACGATTAACAAGAAAATTTGTACCTGATTCAAGGATTATCCCATTCCAAAACCTTCTTACTCCCGTAATTTTGTATAAAACACGTATGGAGCCTTGTTTCATTGCGACATCATTATCTCCACCTTTCCCGGATGTTAAAAATAATCCACCACCCTCACCGACAAATTTTTTTATGGCGGTCAATTCATCTGGAGCAAACTTGTCTTTTTTACCATCTTTTTTGTGTACAATGTTCCCAATAAATAAGATATCTGCATCTTCCAATTTATCAAAATCGATAGGTGCTTCATTTTTATCAATATATTCAACGCTATAATCATCTTCGCTTAATGAGTCTTCTGGAAATTCTATTTTTTCTCCATGTGACAAATCAACTAAAATTTTATATGACATTTTGATAGTTCACTTCATTTGTTTAATTCAAGTATCAATTGAACAAGATGCAATTAAATAGAGTATTTAAGTATTATATGTTTAAAACAACGTCTCACTAAAAAAGTTTATCTAAATCATCGTTTTTAAACTTTTAGTTTATTAAAAAAAGAATGAGACACATTAACTTACTTAATCTAAAAGTTTTAATAAAAAGTAGGTTTAATTTATTGGTACAAATTCTCGTTCAGCAGTTCCTTCTTTTTTGACCACTACTATATCAATACCATTTCCAGAAGCCATATCTCGAATAATGGAAGAGGATATTGCTTTTTTTATGATGGATTTTCCTTCTTCAACGCTCAATCCGTCTTTAAATTTTGCTTCTAATACTCCATAAGAAAAATTTTGTCCACTTCCAACAGCACAATATTTTTCTGGTAAGATAGACCCATATGCACCAATATCTAAAAGAACAGGACCTTCCTCCTCAGTAACTCCCCCTAATATAAGTCCAACCTCATATGGTGTCATCTTGCTTTGATACAAAATATTAGATAACATTTGACCTGCACTTTTGACTTTAATAGGTTTTTCCTTATCCAATTGGTACAAGGTTGTTTCAGCTTTCAACACATCAATGAGATATTGAGCATCTGCAACCGACCCCGCAATCGTCATCCAGAGATGATCCTGTATTTTATGAAGTTTTTTAGCCGTTTTACTTGCTACAAAATAAGCCATCGAAGCTCTTTTATCTGTTCCTAACACTACAGCATCCTTGCAGGTTAAACCCACGGTAGTCGTGCCCGTTTTCAATATACTTGAGTTAACTTTATTCAAATTGTCATTAGACTCAATGATCTTAACTTTTGAATTAGTGAGGAACTTGGAATTTATTGGTTCTAATTCATTTTTTCTCATATGTAGAATAAACTCCTATTGTTAAAAAATTTTCTTTAAATAAATAATAAATGCATGCTTGATCTATAAATATTTATATATTATCTTTTCATAGAATGTTTAATCTATCATTCTTGAATGTAATGATTGAGGAATTAAATTTTTCACGGATATATAAATAATAATAACAAGGTGAGCAAGTTGCGAAAAAGTATGAGTTTAGCTTTTGGTTTTAGTTTGCTTTTTATTTTACTGATGAATTTTCTATTTTTTATTATAGCATATTCAACTGATGGAACTATAAATGCTCAATTTAACGCTATTGCGGAAAATCCGTATTATTTATGTTATATACTAGCCCAACCGATGGGACATTTTCCTTGGGATATAGTTGGATGGATAAATAGTACTACATATACAGACGCAGATAATTTAAGATTTGGTTTGATGCTGCTTACGATAATTGGTGGGGCAATAATCGCAGGACTTGCAGGTGGATCCATAAAAAACGCAGTTATAGGATGGGTAATCACAGGCATTATATTAGTTGTATTGATTGCTATTAGTGTTTATAATGTTGATGGAGTTATAACGATAATTACAGGTTCAAGTAGCACGAGTGTTGAAGAAACAATGGTCTGGGTTGTCCTTAGAGGTGTTTTTAATATCATATTATACGGATTATTAACGGCATTAGTGGCATTAGTGGTAGGGAAATCAAAATCTTATTAAAAAATGATATAATCTCTCTTTTTATTTTTTTTATTACTATATTAAATATGAGCAAGTTCAAGATTTATCAAATACCTTTTTAATTCAATTTCCCATCCAGAATTCATTTTTCCCATGAACCCCCCTGTTTGACCTGCTTTTTTTACTACGCGATGGCAGGGTATTACTAGTGGCAATGGATTTTTTTTTAAAATGGTTCCAATTGCCCTGTAGGCTTTTGAACCGATTGCTTCCCCTAATTGAGAATATGAAGTTAATTCACCATATCCTTTAGTTAAAAGAGTCTGAATAATCTTGTATGAAAATGGCGAAGAAAATTTTAGTTCCAACAAAAATTCCACATTTAGCAGTCTAAATTCATCATAGAGATTAATTTTTCTTCCCAATAAATATTTTCTAATTAAGTTTAATGATTTTTTTATTTTTTCTTGATTTTCATCACTTGGATTTTTAAGGAAAACGTAGTTTTTAGACTTTACATGCTCCATCAAATCATTTTTATTTTTAAAGAACTTAATTTCAACTAAAATGATTTTATCATTTAATTTATTTGAATGCTTAAACACAACTAAAATATAAAACTCAGGATCCACATTTTTAATAAATGCTGAAACATTTTCACTCGTCATTATATCAATATCACTCGTATAAAAAATAAGTTGATGTGTGATTTAAATAGTTATCATAAAAATATATATAATTCTTTTGTTATAATAAAAATAAAAAATATAAAAGTGTAAAGATTTTTTAGGTTATTAAAAACTCTTTTAAAATATCTTAATAAAGAAATAGCTGAGGTTCTAAAAAATGGGAGATAATTTACGCGATGTGATAGATGGAATAGAATCGGGTGAAAAAGAAAGTGCTGTGTTGATTGAAAAGATTGAAAAACTTCAGAGAATCGTTAAAAAGCAAAAAATTTTAATTAACGATTTGGAGGAAATGTTGGAAGCACAAAAAGCAAAAAGCGCAGACTTGGTAGAAATTCCCGAAGATATAAGGGAATTGAAAGCTATGATCGGAGAATTACGCGTGATCATTAGAGAGAAGGACATGGAATTGGAGCATACAAAAGCCGATTTAGCTCAAGCACAAATGGAATTAGAATTAACTCAAAAATCTTCCATACCTGCGGAAGAAAAATTAAAAGAAACTTTTGAGCAACTTGGAAATTTAAAAACTCTGATGGCCGAAAAAGACTCTGAATTAATGCTTAAAAGTCAGAAATTGATCAATCTTGAAAGCAAAGTACGAGAATTAGAAGTCCTTTCCGATAATTTTAAAGGAGAACTGAACAAGAGAACTGAAGAATTACAAGAACAATTTATTATCGAAAAACAGGAACTGAAAACCAAGATTAAAGATTTAGAATCAAAAATTCTCGATGAAAAGCTAACTTTAACCGAAAAACAAGCGGAAGCTCAAGACGCGATTGATAAATATGATGATATTCGCAATAAATTTGAGGAAAGTATCAAAAAATTGGAGGAAGCAAATCAAAAACGAAGAGATGCTGAAGGAAAAATAGATGAAATTAAAATCCAAATGAATGATTACAAGAAATTTTATGACGAAAATGCTCAAAAAATATCGCAAAACGAAAAATTAACGGAACTAATGGAACATGAACCTCAATTTAAAGCATTTCTCATTTTAGAAAAAGTAGGCTCCATGACGCTTGAAGAGTTAAGAGCGGCTTTAGGTTCTCCCATGGTCATGACTCAAAGATTTGTTAAAACACTAGAAGATATCG
>CAZRIR010000149.1:0-5980 GCA_964600195.1 uncultured archaeon
ATAGCTTTAGCGGAATAATTCCAATTAAAATAATTAAATACATAACTTGATAAATTTAATACTAATATGACAAAAAGAACAATTATTATACTATTGATATCTCTACTAATTATGATTGTATTTATAGCAAATGCGGAAAATACAAATACTAATGCACTAACAATTGAAGAGAGAGCTAATACAATGGATACAATTGCCATCTGCTTTATATATTTGCCAAAATAATGAATCACTCTTTTTAACAAATCAATATCGCTATATTGCCTATCATATTCTTCAGCTTCTAATCCTATAAACATTTCATTCCATCTCCTCCTTTAATAATAATTCTTGCACATTCAAATCAAATCGTTTTACAAATATCTTTCGATATTCTTCAGAAGATATTAATAATTCTTCATGAGTTCCCAATGCATCAATACTTCCGTTTTTTAGGACAATTATCAAGTCCGCCCATCGAATTTGACTTAAACGATGAGTGATAAGAATTGTCGTTCGACCTTTTAATATTCTATTAATTGCTTTTTGGATTTTATCTTCCGTTTCAGAATCAATAGCGGAGGTGGAATCATCTAAAATAAGTATTTTTGGATTTGTAAGAAATGCCCGGGCAATGGCGACTCTCTGACGCTCTCCACCACTTAATTGCACTCCTCTCTCACCAATCTCTGAATCAAAACCATTTGGAAGATTAGAGATAAAATCATATGCTTGCGCTTGTTTTGCGACATCAATTATCTCATCTTCAGAACTAATTCTTCCAAAAGTAATATTTTCGTAAACTGATGTGGAAAATAAGAAAATATCCTGTTCAATGTAAGAAATTTGGCTTCTAAGTGACTTCAACGAGTAATCTCGAACATCAACATCATCGATTAGAATTTTTCCTTCGGTAACATCATATAACCTTGAAATTAGTTTAGTTAAAGTAGATTTACCAGATCCGGTAGTTCCGACTATTGCAAGTGTTTTTCCTGGTTTAATTTCAAAAGATATATTCTTTAAAACATAATTTTTATCATCAGGATACATGAATGACACGTTCTCAAATTTTATTTTACCAGATATTTTTTTACTCATACCCTCAGCATTTTCATCAATTTCCGTTATTTCATTTAATATCTCAAGTAATCTATCTGAAGCGGCTCTGGCTAATTTAACCAATGCAAAAATAAAAATTGAAATGTTTGTAGGAAAACTTAATTGAGAAAAAAGTCCTAAATAAGAAATGATTTGTCCAACATTAATTGCTCCTTGAAGATATAAAATAATCGATTGTGCTAAGCCTATTGTTATTGCCACAGCAAGGATCATTAATGGAGTGTATTTTGCTTGGGCTTTACCCTCTCTTAGATATGCATCCCTATATTTAGAAGCGTGTAATCCGTAATTATGTAGCCCTGATGCTTCCTGGGCTGTAGCTTTTAATAATTCTATATTAGAAAGATTTTCATTTAAAGTATCATTCATTTGACCAAATTCAGTTCTTAAATCCATGGTGATTGGTCCAAGTTTGAGTAGATAATTTCTTAATGCAATCATAAATAAGGCAGTGAAAACTAAAGGTGCAATTACTAATTGCAGAGGAAAATAAATAATTATAAAGATAATTGGTATAATTAATGATGTAAAGGATTCAAAGATTAATGATATGGCAGGACTCATCAAAAAATTTAACATTCTTACATCTTCTGTTGCACGAGCCATTAATTCTCCTGTTTTTTGTCGCTCATGAAATGACTGACTTTTACCTAATAAATTTCCGAGGAATTCTTGGCGTGCATCTTTTTCCATTCTCTGAGCTAAAATTTCTCTTAACATGAAACTGGTTAATCTTATAGATGGGGCAATAACCCCTAAAATCAATAATAAAATTACAAAATATATTAAAGTAGATATATCTCCTGCTATAAAATTATTAATTGCAGTCCCTATAAAAATTAAAATTTGAGAATTAATTAAAGCAGCAGCCACTGTTGTAAGAAATACAATAATAATAAGAAATTTATTTTTTCCAACAAAGATATGAGCCAAAATCCATCTAATTGGACTCTTTTTTCGAATCCTTTCAAATGGATCTTCTTCTAAAGTAAATTCTACAACACGTTCAATTTCGTTTTTAGAGTTATTGCGTGGCATGTTAAATAATTATTTCAAAATAAGTAGGTTTCTTGTAAATATTAGTAAATAAAAGGTTAAATACCATTTTTTTATAGATTATTAAGGTTTAAAGTTTAGCATTGAATTATACATTAATTATTATAGTAATGTTTTATATTTTATTTGAAAATTTTTTATATGCCATTTTAGTTATTTTTTTTTAGTTAATCCAATATTTCGAAATCCTCTAAAACTATTTGATTTCCTATCGCTCCTTGGCTGATTGCATCGTTTTCATCCACATGGGGATCTGGAATTAATTTTTCATCTCTCAAGGTTCCTTTAACTTTTATAATTTTTCCAAAATGAACCATCGACCATGATGATAATCCTTTTAAGTATATTGGCATTTCATTAATAAGCAAAATAGCTCCTCCTTTTGCATTTTTTGCCATACCCGTCAATATAACTTCCTTATCTAACAATTCTTTAATATTCACTCCATTCATTGCATTATATCTTAAATAATCATAATCATATTAATTTTTTGAATAATGTAAAAGCATCTTTTGAAGCGAATATAATTAGGTTATATTGATATAATATGTCAAACTCCTCAAAAGATATGAACTTTTAAGATATATTCATAAATTATTTAAATGTTTAAAAATATTTTAAATATATATACTACTTGAAGAATATAACTAATAAAATTTTAAAATGTAAACACCATGATTCAGCAAGATGTAGATTTATTTCCAGGTTGCATGATCTCATATAGGCTTCCATTTATAGAAGTTTCAGTGAGGAGGATTTTAGAAACATTTGGAATTAACTATAAAGAGAATTCAAAATTTTCATGCTGCCCAGAACCAAATGGAATTAAAAATCTTGATGAATTAGCCTATTCAGTTACCGCTGCACGTAATTTGGCTCTTGCAGAAGCGGATCATAGAAACATTCTCACGCCATGTAATGGATGTTTTGAGACGCTTAAGGGAATAAGGAGTGAGATAAAAGCTGATAGCCATTTAAGAGATAAAATTAATTCCCATTTGGAAAATATTGATTTAAAAGTGGAAGGGAAGTCAGATGTCTTTCATTTCGTGGAATTCATCCATAAATTGGGAAAAGATAACATAAAGGAAAAGATTGTTTATCCATTGAATGGATTGAGAGTTGCTGTTCATTATGGATGCCATTTTCTTCGCCCTAGCAATAAAATACAAATGGACGATCCCATGGAACCCCATATCTTTGATGAATTGGTTGAAGACTTAGGAGCCACCAGCGTGGATTATGTTCAAAAAATGAATTGTTGTGGAGGAAGTCTTGCCAGGGCAGATAATTCGGATTATGGTTTAGAAATGGTTCATAATAAACTAGAAAACATGAAAGAAGTTAACATAGACGTTATCGTAGTTGGATGTCCACAATGTTTCATCCAGTTTGACCATCTCCAGCAAGATCTTAAAAAAATTGATTATGTTTATGACATTCCCGTTCTATACTATTCTGAATTACTTTGTATAGCTTTAGGAATAGATATAAGAGACATCATCAAAAAATATCATCGGACGCCAGTCGAATCAATATTTCAAAAAATTGACGAGATTCATAAAAAACACGAGCTCATCAAAGAATATTTTGATTTAAAATTTCTGAATGAATGTTATAGATGTGGCGCCTGTAATAATGACTGTCCTGTTTCAAAGATCACCGATTTTAACCCTAATAAAATAATCGGGAAGATCTTGGAGGGAAAAATAGAAGAAGTCATCTCAGATCCAATTATTTGGAATTGTTTAGATTGTTATGTATGTTATGAACTCTGTCCGATGAGGACTGGTTTAGTTGATGTCTTCACAACCTTGCGGAATCTGGCAAGTAAAAAAGGATATATTTCAGAAGGATTTAAAGGAGAATTTAAATCTTTTAAAAAAATGGGATCGGTTGCGATGTTTTCTAAATCTGCAAGGTCCCGAGTAGGATTAGACTCAAAAAAACCCGAATTAGATGATTTAAAAAAATTATTGAAAAAAATAGAAGAGGAAGGATAAGTGAGGAGGAATGCTTAAAAATGCATTGGGAAAATTATACATCTTTACCTGAAAAATTTAGGAACCAAAGAGTATTCGATGGATGTGGAATTTCAGGATACATAAATATTGATGGAAAACGAGAATCTGGAAAAAAAATTGTTGACATGTTAACCATTCTCAATGATAGAGAGAATGGACTTGGGGCGGGATTTGCGGCATATGGTATTTATCCTGAGCATGATGATTGTTATGCACTTCATTTTTTATTTGATGATGAACCTGCCAAACTAGATGTATTGGATTATTTAGCAGATATTGGATTTATAGTTCAATCAGAAGCCATTCCTACAAAGACTCCTCCTAATATCAGTAGTCCTCCAATAACGTGGAGAACTTTTTTTCACCCACAAGAAAACAAAAATATTACTGAAGATGAGCAGGTTTTCCAAATTGTAATGAATATTAATCAAAATTTTGAGGGGGCATTTGTAATGTCTTCAGGAAGAAATATGGGCGTGTTCAAAGGAAATGGTTGGTCACATGAAATTGCTGAATTCTATAAAATTGAGGAATATAAAGCAAACATGTGGCTCGCACATTCGAGATTTCCTACGAATACTCCGGGATGGTGGGGAGGTGCTCATCCTTTTAATCTTCTCAATACAAGTGTCGTTCATAACGGAGAAATCACGTCCTATGGAACTAACATGCGATATTTAGAATCATTTGGGTATAAATGCACGCTTCGCACGGATACTGAAGTCATAGCGTATCTGTTTGATTTATTATGTAGAAAACACGGCATTCCAATTGAGATTGCCACTATAGCTTTAGCACCACCGCTCTTTCAAGATATTGATAGGCTAGAAGATAATTATAGAATTGCCTTGAAAAACATTAGAGCGACTTATCGTTCAGCCATGCTTAATGGTCCTTTCTCCGTGGTTGTTGGTATTGCAGATCCTGTTCCAACCATGATTGGATTGACGGACAGGAAAAAATTAAGACCATTAGTTGCGGGTGTTTCTGAAGATGAGAATACGATATACATGAGTAGTGAAGAAGCATCATTTAAAAGGCTCATGCTCAATCCTGAAATTGATTTTTCACTCAAGGAGATATGGCATCCAAAAAGTGGCACGGCAATCGTCGTTAAAATGGGTCAAGGCCTGTTACGTGATGGTTTAGAAAAACCACTTGAAAAAATTGAATTAACCGTAAAAGGAGGTTCGTAAAATGTCAGTAAGTCATTCTACTGCACCATATTATCATGTAACCGTTGATAGAGAATATTGCAAAAAATGTAAAAGATGCACGAATCATTGTTCTTATGGAGCACTTTCTTTCAATGGAGAGCGCATCATAGCGGACGATTCAAAATGTGTTGCATGTCAGAGATGCGTGACAATGTGTCCTGCAAGTGCAATTCGCGTTGTTAAAAATGAATCGTATTTACCCCCTCATGGTAATTATACGAGAAGAATTAGAAATGCTATTTGGGCCCAATCGGGGAATGGAGGAGTTCTTTTAAGTGCCACAGGCAATGATCGTGAAATAAGATCCATTTTCGATGATTTATTATTAGATGCATGCCAGGTTACAAATCCATCTATTGATCCACTAAGAGAGACAATTGAAACAAAGATATTTTTTGGTAGAAAACCTTCTAAAATAGATTTTAAAAGAGACAGTGAGAATCCTAAAAGTATTTCTCTTAAAACTGAATTCATGCCAAATTTTGAAATAGACATGCCCATAATGGTTGGGCACATGAGTTTAGGTTCTATTAGTTATAATGCAGTTACAGCAATTTATCAAGCTTGTAAAGAGCTCAATAT
>CAZRIR010000150.1:0-5961 GCA_964600195.1 uncultured archaeon
AACCATTTCAGAGATCGCTTCTACTTTTCTTTTATGTATTGCTAGTTTTTCTTCGATCATGTTAAACACGGGGATGGGATTATTACTCGAAACGATCCTTACCAGATATGTAAAATCTCTACTTTATTTCAATCTCAAATATTAATCTAATGGCTTTTAAAATTTTTCTTTAAACTTAAAAATTTCTAAATGAGCAAAAAATTAGATATTCTTTGTTTTAATAAAGATCTATCATTTATTGATAATTTGAAAGATTTGATCCTCAGCTATCCCTATTTATTTTAGACTAAAATCCTATATAAAGATGACAGAGAATATTTTTTTTCATTTTTCATAAATAGCATAAAGTATTCCATTTGTTTTATAAAAATTAAATTTATTTTTTAGAACATCCCTTAACTGTTTCTTATGGGAGCAATTAGGATTTAATGATTTATAATTCCTTATTTTACACTATTGGATTATGGACCTTAATTGAATTTACTTTTTCAAATCCATTATCATTAGTTATTATGTCTTTTATCTTCTGAGAAAGCATCGAATAAATAATTGTTGAATCTCTTCCACCAATTGAACTAAAATTTCCATATTTAATCAGTATATTTAACACGCTAGATAGATCTGAAATATGAAGTAAATTGTATTTTATTTCTAAGAATGGATAATTTTCATTTAATAACATTGAGGCAATTTTAAAACCTTCCTTCCCTTGTTTTTTAATCAATAGATGAAATAATTCAATTACTACAAATTCATTTACTATAAAGGAATTATGTGTATCTAAGATTAATTTATCCAGAAAAATTTTTACTTTTTGATGATTTTTTGAATTTTTTACAAAATACCACCATAAACAATTTGTATCTATGAAAAATGTAGTCATTTTAGTCCTCAACATCTTTTTCCCAAATGGATTTAGGATTGATTTCATCAGGATCTGAGACTGTTATTGAACCAGAGAACTTATTGATAAATTTCCTCCTTATAGCTTGAGAATCTGTTTTATCCAGATTATTTATCTTATTGAGTAAAGCACGATAATCTTGAATGCCTAATTCAAATATAATTTCTAAAAGTTCTTTTTTTGTGAACTTTTTGTTTGTATCTAAATATATTCGAGCTATAATTTCATCTAACTCGTCTTGTCTATCAAATTTTATTGTAGCCATTAGTTACCTAGTAACTCAGTTACCTTATATTTTTTTCTAGGAAGATATATTATTTGCTTGAATATCGTTTTTTAAGATCTTTCAGAAATAATCCAAATTTCTTTTTAAATGAAATGGGAAAAATGCTGATAGTTTTTCAAAATAAACCAAAATCTTTCATAAATAAACCAAAATCCCTTAAATAGAGCGAAAAAAAAATTGTTTTTTCATTTTTCATAAATAATACAAAATTTTAATTAAAATACATTAGTTATCCGTAAAAAAAGATCATCTCATCAATAATATCAAGTTGATGGGAATCTAAAAACTTAAGTTCTATAGAATCTCCTAACTCTTTTTGAATAGAATATGAAATTGCTCTAATTATTGTTTTAAACAAAACGAGACGAAATTGATTAAGCATTCTTTTGGCAAGAAGTTATTCCGTAGAAAAAATAAAAAAACATTACTGTGTATAACTTAATTATAATGAATGAAAAAAAAAACGAAGCTCTCTTAGATGAGGAAGAAACACTAATTAAAGCTTTAAGTCATAAAGTTAGACGTGAGATAATCAAATTAATTGGAATGGACGGAAAATTATTATTTTCTGAAATTCAGCAAAGAATAGACTCTATAGATAGTTCACCTCTTTCATATCATTTGAAAAGCTTAAGTCCGCTAATTCAACAAAAAGATGGAAAATATCAATTAACAGAGAAAGGTTTTGCAGCATTAAATTTACTAAGTAAAATAGATCAAACCGTAAAGCTTTCAAAATATAAACAAAGATTTACCTACGCTCACATGGCTACAATTGTTTTATGGATTGTTGCCTCTTCCATACTTCCAATCGCAATAAATTTAAGTCCAAACTCTATAGTAGAATTAGTTTTAGTCCAAGTAATAATTACTTCACTTTCAATTGTAAACGGTTTCATTATCGGGATTTTGAGGAATAAATATTAATTCATTGCTCTTTTTTTTTCTTTTTGATTAATTGATGTAGTTTTCTGAGAAAAAGTAGGTTAATTTTTTTTAACTTAAAATTCCTTCACGAACCTATTTATATGCTTAACTGAATATTATTATCTCAAAAAGATTTGGAAAAAATTTGAGTAGAATTGATGAACAAACAAATTATTAATATTGGTGCTGGAATTTCTAGCTCGTGTTCGGGAACTCTCCTCCAAACGAATGTGTTTAATTGTGAGTTCCCCGAGTCTCATGGCGTTCCTGAAATAATTAAATGTCCATTTCTTTGATAAAAACAAAATATAGTGTTTAGGAAATGAGTGAGAAAAAAAAAGTCATAATAATAGGGGCAGGAGTAGCTGGTTTATGTGCGGGAAGTTATTTACAGATAAATGGATATACAACTGAAATTTATGAATCTCATAACTTACCAGGGGGCTTATGTACCTCTTGGAAGAGAGGGGACTATACATTTGATGGATGTATCCATTCATTATCTGGAATTAATCCTAATTATAATATGTATCATTATTGGAACGAGTTAGTCAACATGGAAGAAATTAATTTCAATTTTTGGAATAGCTTAGGTCAAATTGAAACTAGGGATGGTCAAATGTTAAGGTTCTCTACGGATCCAGATAAATTAGAGAAAGAAATGATTACGATTGCTCCTGAAGATGAGAAATTTATTCGGAGTTTTATTAAGGGAATTAAAAAACTTTCAACGTCAAAATTTGGAAATATGAATAAAAAACCAATAGAGTTGTTTAATCCTCTTGATTTCTATCTCCAAATGTTTAAAATCACGCCTTATATTAAGTATCTTCTTAAATGGGGGAAAAATATAGAAGAAATGGTAGAAGATTGCACGAATCCAATTCTAAAACATGTTTTAATGCTAGAATTCTTTCGTTATTTTCCAGCTTATTTCCTTCTTATCTCTATTGGTCAGATGCATGATAAAAATGTGGCATATCCTATTGGGGGTTCATTGAAATTTGCTCTATTACTTGAAGAGAAATTTCTTAACTTAGGTGGTAGTATTCATTACAATTCCAAGGTTATTAAAATTAACGTGTTGGATCGTCGAACCACGGGCATTACATTAGAAAATGGTGATAAACACGATGCAGATATTGTAATATCGGCTGCTGATTTTTATAGCACCATGTTTAAAATGCTTGAAGGCAAGTACGTTAATAAAAAAATAAATGATTGGTTTAACAACCATCCTGTACATCCTTCAATGATACTTTTATCATTAGGAATTTCACGTGGTTTTGAAAAAGAAGATTCTAATTATGATCTATTTCTTAAAAATCCTTTAAAAGTTGACAATCAGACAGAAATAAATAGACTCTCCCTTACGATATATAATTTTGACCCTACTCTAGCCCCGCCTGGAAAAACTTGCTTGAGAGTTATTATTCACACGAAAAATCATCAATATTGGGCAGAATTAAGTCAAAAAAATAAGGAGAAATATTCACAAGAAAAATTCCGTATAGCAGAATCAATTATAGATATTCTCGAAGAAAAAATTGGAAATATAAAACCAAATGTAGAGGTAATCGATGTTGCTACTCCCGCAACAGTTATGAGATATACTGGTAACTGGCAAGGAAGCATTCAAGGTTGGGTATGGGTCCCCGGCCTCATTCCAAAAATGATAAAAAAGAAGATATCAAGTTTGAAGAATTTTTATCAAATTGGACAATGGGTACTCCCAGGAGGGGGCATCACTACAGCAATGCAATCAGGACGAGATGTTACATGGATTATCTGTAAAAAAGATAAGATTAAATTTAGGACTAAAGAATTCAAATCCTAGTCAAATTTAATGAAAAACCATTATCAAAAATATGTATAGATTCGATAAAAGGATGTTAGGTTGAGAGATGTTGAAATATAGAAATAATGATAATATTGTAGTATTTTAAAAACTGAGATTTATACTCTTAAATCAAGATTTTTATGTGTTTTTCTCATATTCATTCTTTAATTGATACTTCATATGAAAAAATAAGAATTTTGGTTTATTTATGAAAAATCACAATTTGTGGTTTTAATTATTGAAATGACATATAAATCCTCTGAGATACTATTTTAAATGAATATTGCAAATTAATGACATGATATCTTTTAGAAAGGAATGATTTGATAATTATGTAGATGATCTATAAACATCGAAAAAATGAAATGATATATTTATCAAATTCTAATTTAATCTTATTTCTTTTTCCGAGCTTTTTTTAAAGAACGTAGCGGTATTTATTAACTCGTTAATATCTTGCGTGATGTGAAAGAAGGGCATTAAAAAATTGATTTTTGATGTTGGTCTTTGTACCATGAAGATTTTTATCATTCTAAAAAATTCTATGATCTAAATCAATAATTGTAAAGTTCAAGAAGAAACTCATACCAAAGAGGTATGTATTAAAATATGTTCCTTTTCTGAAGTGAATGAAATATGATAAGCTAAAAAAGAAATTGAAAAATTTTTACTTATAATAATAACCCCGAAAGACTAAAAGCGTATCATTATTAGAACGAGAGCGCTGTTTCTTATCATCTCTCTATATAAAGTTACAATACCGAAAGCCAATCTTAGTATAGGCCCATAAGTGGTGATATTATCATAGACGCAATTAAAACTGCTGGAGAATTCAATATAAGTCCCGCACTAGCTATTAATGCGGATAATATAATGAATACGAAATAATTGAAGCTCGGTTTAGAACTATCCTTTAAATCATTCTTGATCTTTTCCAAAGCAATTCTATCGGGAACTCGATCTTTTTCATCATCAAAATTTTTCACCAACACTGGGATTGTTGCTTCTAAAGGTAAAATATCAAAAATTCCAAATCCAATACCGACACCTATTTCCTCTAATCTTTCAATTAATTCCGGGACAAATGTTCTCTTTTGCAGGATAATGAGGAGCGAATTTGAATCACCTTTGAGGAGAGTCGTATGTTTAATATCAAGATCAACATTAACATTTTCCAAAACCTTTTGGATAAGGTCATTTTGTTCGTTATTTAGCGTTATTTGAATATGTCTAATTTTTCCTCATTTCCTTATTATTTTTTGTGTTGTCCACATATTGTTAAGAGATTAAGTATCATAATTTTCTTCATGGAATTCATTTTCAAACTCGCCTCTTTCCTCATTTTGTTTTTTATTCCAGTCATTGTCCTCTTCTTTTGTTTTTTTTTCTTCACGATTCCTGCTCCTCTCATTCCATCTATCTGTTTTCGTTCTTTTTTTTTTAAATCTTTTTTCTTTCATAATTTTATCTTGTAAATATATTTTCTTAAACAGTTCTCAAAGTTATGTTAATATCTTTATATATGATGCTTATAATTTATAATGGTTCCAAATATGTCTTTTTATAGTGGTACAGCCCCACTTCCTCCCCTCATACCCGAAAGCTATGGGTTTTTTTTACTCATCAAATCTTAACCAATTGCGAAGAGAGAAGCATGTTTTAAATCTGAATGCTTTAATCTTGAAAAAAATGAATTTCATTAAATTAATGTGTTAAGTGATGATGTTAGAAAGCTACATAGTATTATTAAGAGATATTCTTCATCTATAGCCAGATAAATATAAAGGAGGATATGAAAAAACACGATATATGAGCTGTAAATTAATCTTCTCACATTTTATAGAGAGAAGCTCAATATAACGGATAATTTCAGATATAATTTCGAAATTATCCATAGTAAACAATCACAATAGTTCTTTATTAATAATTTAGGTATCAATCACCCTCCTTTGATTTTTTATTTTTTTTTGGTAAATCTTTTCTAATTTTTCTTTATGTTTTATA
>CAZRIR010000151.1:0-5954 GCA_964600195.1 uncultured archaeon
CCTGTAACCGAAATATCGTAAGAATTAATGGGATATATCTCCTCTAATTCTCTTGGAATTGCTCCTAAAGGCGAGGTTAAAATGATTTCCTGGAATTCGGAGTAATCAGAAAATTTTTTCAAAATTCCATTAAATTTCTTATGGGATTTTGATGATGAATATGGCTTTTTTGCGGAACAAGGAAATAATAAGATTAATTTAGTTGAAGATTCGGGATTAAAATTTTTAACCGTTTTTTCCCTGAATTCTCGAAAATCAGGACGATGATATGAAATTGCTCCGAGAGATTTGATAATCTTACTTTTTTGGGAAACCGGAGTGTAATTTTGAATGAATGAAAAATGTTCCTTGTCTAAAATTCTTAACATGGAAATTAGATGTAAATCATCTAAAGCTGATTTTTCTAAAAATACACGATAATCTTTAGAATTTAAATAGAGTTGAATTTTATTCATGTAATTCTTGGCAGTAATCAGATCGTGCAGGTACGTTAACTCCATTTTTTGATTTGAATTCTTTTCTTTTAAAAGAATTCTTAGTTCTTTAAGACAAGCACTGCAAGAACAAGGTAAAAATTGTATATTATTTATTGGAAGTAAATATTCAATCGTATCATATAAATTCTCTGAAGCATAATATGTTGTATATGAGCAATTTATGATGTCTATTCCCAAATAAACCAACATTGGATAATATTTTGGAAAGACCTTTCCTGAACACATCAAAACTATATTATTATTGAATGATTCCTTTATTTTAATAAATGTATTAATAATCTTTCTAAATTTATTTAAATTATCAAAAATATCCCTAAGATCGATTAAACATATATTTTCATTGCTATTAATCAAATCGACATATAATTCAACCAATTCGGGATAATTAAAAGTTCTTATGGCAACTCCAAAATTTATAGAAGGATATTTTTTTAGCAATTTTGTTATTTTTTTCAGATGATGGAAAATCTCATTTTTAGCAAATTCCTTGTTATAACTCACATTAGGATTATTAAAAGGTATGATAGAAAATATTTTTTGATTTGAAAAGATCTCATGATTTTCCTCTAGATTTTTCTTAAAAGCTTTATAATTTCCATTATGATAATAAATGAACTCAGCATTGTTGAAGGTTTTCTTAATTTTATTAAAATTAAAAAATTTTACATCGGGTAAAATAAATAATAATTGATCTGCAAATTCCTCTGTAAGCATTTCATTATGTTGAATTACATCATTGAGTGGAAAGGCAATTAAAGGAGTATTATGGTAATTACCTGAATTATTTGAAAAATTTATACGACCAATTCGAGATAATCCAATTCTTTTTTTTACCAGATTGAAGAAAAAAGTCATTTGCAGATATGATGTATTATTATATCATTTTAAATATTGAATTAATATTTTATTAGAATACAAAACATAAAAAATTGAGTTAAAATTTCATAGTTATTAAAGCTTCTGGAATTAATATGATAAAATTGCTCCCTTTTGAAGGATCTCCCTGTAATATGTCTTCAATCCATATCTTCCCATTGTAAATTTCAATAATTTTTTTTACTAATGATAAACCCAAACCTACTCCACTTATGGTTTTATCTTTATTATAAATTCTTTGAAATATGTTTTCTTTTCTCACGTCTTCGATTCCAATCCCATTATCCTTGATGGAAATCCGAATGTATTTTTCTTCGTTATAGATTTCTCTAGATATATTAATTTTTATTTTAACTATTCTCTTATCATTATACATTATAGCATTGATGAGAATATTTTCATAAATGTCACGTAAAAATTCATTTGCTTGGACTTTTAGATTGTTTGATGATAGTTTCTTTTGGATCACTATATTTTTATTTGGAAAAATGCTATTTATAGATTCGACAGCATCATTCAATACATCTAGTACTTTCACCGGTTCTAAAACCATTTCTTCATTTTCGAGAATTGATAATTTTCTGACATTGTTTACCAATTTTGCTCCTCGATTTATTTGGATCTTTATAATTTCTGAAATTTCTTTTAGTTTGTCATAATTTCCCTTCCCTACTTCCAAATCATAGATTTCATTTGCGGTCTGGATACTTTGGAGGATATTATTAATGTCATGTGAAAATAAATCTTTTAATAAATTAGCATTCTGATATGCTTCGCGATATTTTACTTCTGACTTTTTAATCGCGATTTCTGTGTTTACACGTTCTGTAATATCTTCAAACGTTCCAAGAAGTCCTACTACATTCCCTTCAGAATCGTGCAAAGGGATTTTATTTGTATCCAACCAAGCATGCTTTCCATCCGCTTGGAGCTGCTGTTCAATGATATGATATTCTGGTGAATTTGACTCCATCACCAGGGCATCGGTTTCATGAAAAAAATCAGATTCTTCTTTTTGCCAGGCTAGATCTTTATCCGTTTTACCTATAAGATCTTCTGGTTTTTCAAACCCCGCAACACGCGAAAAATTTTGATTGCATCCTATATAACTTGAATTAATATCTTTCCAAAATATAAATTGTGGTATGTTATTTAAAACCAATTGAAATATTTCTTGAGATTCTTTTAATGCATCTTGAGTTTTTTTCAAATTAGTGATGTCAATCAGGAATCCATCGATTAATTCATTATTTGTATTTTCTTTGAATAATCGAGCTGTTATTGAAACTATCTTTTTGACTCCACTTGGAATAACTAAAGGTGCTTCAAAATTAGATACCACTCCGAAATCTTTTAACAATCCATGTAATTCATTGATAAGTGTTTCATCAATATAATCTACTAGTCGAGTACCTATTATATCATTAGATCTAGTAGAGCCCACCATGCTTGCCATTTTATCATTTGCATTAATTATCAAATCATTTTCAATCTGAGATGTCCAAAAACCTACCTGGGCCGTCTCATATATCCTGCGATATTTTTCTTCTGAAGCTTTTAATTTCAATTCATTTTCTTTTTGATCAGTAATGTCCGCGAAACTTCCAATGAATTTTAATTCCCCATTTATCTCCTTTACATTTCCATACAGTAATATAGGGACATTATGTCCTTGTTTGTGTCTTACTTTAAATTCTATTTGCATTTGTTTCCTAAATGTGATCGCTTCTTCAATAACTTTTTCAACTGAATTTCTCTCTTCTGGAGGTAAAAAATCAAAGTAAATCTTCCCTAATACCTCTCCTGGTTGATATCCAAGACTTTGCTGGACTTGAGGACTAATGTATGAGATCTTACCATCAATATCAAATTCGAATATAGTATTTACTATACCATCTATTATCATTCTGAATCTTTCTTCTGATAACTGTAAAAGTCTATCTTTTTCAAGAGAAGCATTTTCAATTTCCTTTTGTCGAGTTATATCTCTTATAATTCCAATTATATAGAGGGGTTGTTTTTTCGCGTCATTAACAATACTCATGTTTACAGAGCCCACAAATTCGCTTCCATCACGTCTGATAAAAGTTCCTTCTTTGTCGTTTAAAAAACCTTTTTGGAGCAATTCTTTATGATCTTTTTTCGCTCTTTCAAGATCATTAGTATTGAGGAGTTTAAAGCCATTCTCTCCTATAAGTTCATTCCATTCTTCTGAATCAAACCCAAATAGCTTTAAGAAACTATCGGAACACTCTATAATGGTGCCATCAGTATTAGTTATAGCAATAGCATCTGGAGAGTTTTCAATTAATGCATCAAATAAGGATTCCTTAATTTTTTCCCTCTCCTCATCTCTCTCATATAAAATAATTCTGCTAAGATCATTAAATAAAATTTTTAGATTTAAATATATCGATAATGATTAGCACAATCTCATCTAATTGCCGAAATCATAATCAAGCTATTAATTTTTTGGAATGAGATTTAGCATTTATTATGTTTAATATAATTCACATCATACAAATCATATTTCATTAAAATGTCAAGCTCAGCAATACGGTATGCGAGGATATCATAAGGACATTCTTCAAAATAAATCTGAGCTGCCTTTTGTTTTATTAAATCATTTGGTGGAAGAATACCTTTACTTTCATATTTTAATAAACGTTCAGCAAGATACCAACATAATACATCATAGGGATTGTTTTCTTCTGAAATGAAATATGCTGCTACATTGATCTCATCCTTTAAATCCTTATCAATACTGCTCATGAAAGATTCCCAATATATTTTTTTTAATATTATAGATTAAATGACACACCACCTTAAAAAATCTTATTTTATTTTAGTACTTGGCTTACCATTTTAGAAAATTAGATATAAAATTCAATTTTTTAGTTCTTTCCTTATTGAAAGATTTAAATAATCATTCTTAGATTAATTGATTAAGTATATATTTTAGGGAAGAAAAATGGAAATACCACCTTTAAATGATAAAAGATGGAAAGAATTAGTAATTGGAAATATTGATTTTGAATTTGAATTCTTAGCGATAAAAATTCTTTTATTTAGAATTCGACTAAATCTAAAAAAAGATAATTCACCTGAAAAAATAAAAAAAAGTATAGAGGATTTACGTAATTTATTTTTGAAGACAATTAAATTACCGATCGCTCAAAATGATTTAAAAAAAATTTTTGGAGAGGATGTGAATTAGTATATGGGAAATTTATATGATTTAAATGATGTAAAGAAAAAAATTGAATCTGGCAAAATTCTTTTAATTGCAGGAGATGAACATTTGTTAAAACAATTACCTAAGGGAAGATGGATCGGAGGAACAATACCATATTTCATGGAAGAAGATGGAGGATTATCAACAAAGGAAATGATGTTCTTGACTGAATTACCAGAATATATTGAAGAAGTCTCTATTAAAACTTATGATAAGAGTTCAATTTCTAATATCAATCTTGATGAACCTGAAAAAAACCTAAGCTTTATAATTATTCCCGCCATGTCCTCAATTCATTACTATTTTGCACTCGAATCTCCAAACTTTGAAGGTTTTGCCACTAGAGCTCTTATAGGATGGATTTCAGGAATTCATCTTGATGATTTAGGAAAGGAAACTGCAAAAACTATTGATGGTAGCAATAATAAAATTTATGATGATCAAGCAGTTGTCATGCATATAAAACTTCCTGAAAATAAATTTCCAGAAATAAAAATTTTAAATATTTTTGAGCAAGGTGATGGCGATACAATTGAATTCCCCGAAGATGGTTTTTCTGCAGAAGAAGTTCAAATAAACGGGACAAAAAGGAATTTAGCGGAATATATAACCGAAAACAACATTGATATAAAAGTACCTCTTGTAGCGAATTACGCAGGCGCAATGATAAATACCAGTTTTCAGGCAGTAGATGAAGAAAATAAAAAAGTAGATTTTTACGCTCCAGTGTTCAAAAATGTTACATATAAACAAGCAAAACCTGTGAAAGATTATATCTCTGCTTTTATAAACGAAATGCCGCAGGAGAGTAGTGAAAACATTGTTTTTTCTTGCAACTGCATATTGAATTATCTTTATGCTGAATTAGAAGGTAAAAAGACGGGATATTTCACGGGGCCTATTACTTTTGGAGAAATTGCTTATCAATTACTAAATCAGACCCTAGCCTATGTTAAAATATTAGATATTTAATTTTTTTTTATTTAATAAAATAATTTACTGATATTTCTGAGAAGAATTATCATAATATATTTTTTAGTAATCCTAACTTATCTTTTTTCTAATATTTCCTGTTAACCAACCCGATTTCAATGACTTAATCGAGTCAAATTCATGAATATAAGGTTTTATGTCAATTATTGGAGTTTTATCTAAAATATCTAAATTTTTCACAAAGATAATGTTTTCTTCAATAATTTCAATCTCTAAAATTGATAATCCAATTGGATTAGGACGAAAAGGGGTTCTAGTTGAAAATATTCCTTTTATTTTATCAACCAAAAATGGTTTGGATTGAAGAGGAACAGGTAATTTTACTAAATCAAAAAAATAAATGCAGTAGAGAT
>CAZRIR010000152.1:0-5928 GCA_964600195.1 uncultured archaeon
GTGCTTCCGCCACCAATTCCGATGAGACCTATATTGCGAGAGGCAGGTAGACGTGAAAATTTGAAAGCTGAAGCCAAAGCTGCCATTTCATTGGAATTGTCAACTAAACAACAACCTGTCTGTTTGGCAACCGCTTTCCAAATAGCATTATTCCCGGCCAAGCCTCCAGTATGGGTAATAATTGCTTTTTTAGTAGCTTCCCCATATCCAGCACGCCATAAAATAACAGGTTTGCGATTTAGATTGCATTTCTTTGCAATTTGGATAAACTCTCGCCCCATTTGTATATCTCGGAGGTGTTCCAAGTATAAACCTATTATTTTAGTACGAGGATCGTGTAAGAAATATTTCATGAAATCTACATGTGATAAATCAATTGCATTACCGATCGAGATCATTTGTGCAATATAAACCCCATAAGAAACGGCTAATTGAGCTGAATTAACGGTAAGACCTCCAGATTGAAAAGTGGCACTAAAATTGCCGACCTTTCTTGATTGATCTCCGCCATTATAGATTCCGGAATAGGGAGCATATACACCGATGCAATTAGGTCCAATTATTCGAATACCATATTTTTTTGCGATGTTTAATACCGTCGTTTCCAATCCTTCATTTCCTACCTCACTGAATCCCGAAGCAAAGATGGTTACAAACTCAGAACCTTTCTTGCCTATCTCTTCTAAAAGTGGAGGACATAATTCCGCTTTTACTCCCAAAATCACGTAATCAATAGGTTTATCCTTTAATTCATCATCTAAAATGCTGGAATAACATTTGTAACCAAATAATTCTTGCCCCGCATGTTTTGGATTGAATAAATATATTGGTACTCTGTTTTTCCCTGCCATATTGCGTGCAAAATACCCCGAACCTGATGGATTGGGGCCAACGCCTATTATGCCGATTGCTCGTGGGTTGAACAATCGTTTAAGACCATGGTAAGTATCTAAAGATGAAGTCATTGTTAATTATATAAAAAAAAATATGACTATTTAAGCTATTCAATTTTATAAAAATGATTTTTAGCACCACTTAGTCATCATATTTTCTTTAAAAAATTTACGTTCTAATTAACACTTTTTTAGCTAACTCAATTTTGTTGGTAATGATCCCGTCAATGTCCATTTGAATTAATTTTCGCATTGCACTTTTAGAATCAACCGTCCATGGATTTACTCTAACATTATTTTCATGAGCGTTTTTAACAAATTCATCATTGATCATTTTATAAAAGGGGTGGATTGCATGAAAATTATTTGTGACTGCTTCTTCGATAGTTTTATTTCGTGTAACTTCAAGGATTAGTAGAGCCAATTTCAATTTCGGTTCAATTTTTTGAATGTTTAATAGTTCTGAAAGATTAAATGAACTTATCAAGGTTGAGTCAATCAATCCGGAGTTATCAAGGGTTTCAATAATTTTATTTGCCATTCCAGAAGCTTTAATTTCTAACTGTAAACCTACTCTTCCCATGGCTACTTCTATTAATTCATCAAGAGTAGGAATTTTTTCACCCTCACCAGCATCAAGCTTTTTTAGCTCCTTAAGAGTCATGTCTTTGATTAAGCTGTCCTTCCCAGTAGTTCTAAGAGTATTATCATCGTGCATTATAATAATTTCTCCATCTTTGGAAAGATGGACATCAAATTCAACAAAATCTGCTCCTAATTCAATTGCTTTTTTAAAAGATTTAAGTGTATTCTCAGGTGCAATGTTATTTGCACCTCTATGAGCAATTATTACTATATTCTTGGATAATTTACTCATTATTTTTTCAATTATTTCTTAATGATTTATCCTAAGAAAAGTTGATGATTATTCCAACTTATCTTAAGAAACACTATTTTTATCAGCCAATAGATAAAATCAATTCAGTAAGAATTCGATAGAACAAAAGAAAATTAAGTATAGGGGGTATTTCTTTAAAGATACATTTTTAAAATAATATAAATATACTGATTCAAAAACACACCACATTGATTTAAATAGATACTTATATTCTTCTATACTTGTATTTATTTTAGATCTAAATAAAAACTACAAACAAATTTTCGAATTTAAAATGAATCTAACAAAAAAAGAATATTATGTAAGAGATCTTATCATTGACGATGAGTATGGGACTATTGATTCCAATTCAACTATTGAAGAAGCCGCAAAAAAAATGAAGGAAATTGGCATTCCAGATTTAGTGGTACTTGAAAATGGTTCAAATAAAGTCCTTGGAGTCATAGATGATTTCGATATTGTTCAAAATGTTGTTGCACTAGGAGAAGATCCTAAATCCACGACAGTTATTTCTAAAATGTATATCATAACTCCAGTTACACTTAGCACCTTAGTAACCGATGCATTCAAACGGATGCAAGATTTGAAAGTAAGCATAGTTCCTGTTGTAGAAAAAGATAAATTAATGGGTGTTTGTTCCATTTTTGATTGTTGGAGTTTCATTCCCGATGAAAGCCCCGATGAAATAGGCTTGATTCCCGTTGCGGATTCAAGAACCGTAGAATTTTGGTTTTCAAGCATATGTGGCATTCTCGCTTTTGTATTCGGCATTCTTTTACCCATTTTTGGATTATACGGTTTTTTTTCTTTAACACAAGAAAATATGAATACTTTTTTAGGAACAATAGGGCTATCTGGAGGAAATTACACGTTTTCTTTTTTCAATGCAACTGGAACAGATCTTACTCTACCCTTTTTAACACTTGCTGAATTAGAAAATAGTCCAATATGGATAGCAATTTTTATCTTTAGTATTTTAATCCTCATATTCGGATTAATTGGATTATTCTCGATCATATATTCCGGATTTTCCGGAATGAGAGGATTGTCAAATGCAATGGTCATCAATAAAATTCTTCCCGCAATACCCATAGTGTTAATTATCATTCAATGGATTCTTTATAGCATTGCATTTTCACCTTTATTAACTCCAGTTACACCAACAATAGACGTGGTTGGTTTAGCAATGTCTATATTTTCAATGATACTCTTTATCTTAGCCATCTTTAGGGATAACGTATTTCGTTCAAATTCAGAATTGATTACCTGTAAAGTTGAAAGAGGTGCGTGAATCATGCCTAGAGGCGGTGGTTTTGGTGGTGGTGGATTTAGAGGCGGTGGCGGAGGTTTTGGTGGCGGAGGTTTTCGAGGAGGTGGATTTCGAGGAGGCGGATTCAGCGGGCGAGGATGGTCTGGAGGTTATAGACCGGGAGGCACGCCTTTCGGAAGAACAGGTGCAAGAAGAACAGTAAGTGGGGCAAGAAGGGGTCCATATTCTCATGGATTTTACGGACCACATCGAAGATATTATCGATATGGATATTATCCTTGGTATCGGCGATGGTGGTATTCACCTTATTGGAGCGGATATTGGTATCGTCCATGGTACTATTCTCCTGCATACATAGGTGGAGGAATAGTTTTTGCCATTATTTTAGCCCTGATAATTTTGCCCATTGCAGGTGTTGCCATTTTGTATCCGTTCAGTAATGCGGACATTAATGGAAATGTTAACTATCGATCTACAGAATATCTTAATTATAACGAGTATTGGTATGAATATGAATATGTAAAAGGTGGCCAGACCATATCATACGAGGTAAGCTCTAGTATTAGCACTGTCAGCTTTGCCTTTTGGGATCAACCATTTACAAACCTTCCCACTTACACAAGAACGGGGAATTATAGTGAAATATCCATGGGTGTTAATTCGAATAATTATCAATATTATCAATTATTTCTCAGAGCAGGATCTTCGATAGAATACAATTATAACACGACGGGTGGCATTCAGTTCTATATTTTTGATGGTCATAACGCATATCTATGGGATCAAGGGTCTTCTTTCACAGCTTTAGCATCTAAAAGTGAAAATCAGACTACGAATGTTAATGGAGTAGTAAATATATACACGGCCCAAGATTATTACGTGCTTTGGTATAATGATGGAACTCCGGATATTACCCAAAAAGTAAATTTTACTATTAATTATTCAGCTACGAATGAATATAAATTAAGTGTAGGATATGAATATGGTGAAGATAATACACATTACTCTGGAGATTTTACAGTTCCACATGCAGGTAACTGGTATTTCTTCATCTATTTTGATCCATTTAATTCTCCTGAAGAATATACCGATATAACTTTTGATGTTACCTATGAAACAGGAGTGACCGCCCAAGAAAGATGGATGAGCATTGCTCCTATCTTAATTGGAATATTAATTGTTATTGCCATTATAGTCTTAGCTGCCATAATAGCTAGAAAATCTCAAAAGAAGTTAAAACCCGACTCAAACACTCAAAAATCAGCAGCAGTGAAGAAAACAACTGCAGTAGCGAAAAAAACATTAACAAAAACCGTCCTGAGTACACAAAAATGCTCCAGATGCGGTTCAGAAAATGCATCTACGGCACATTACTGCGTTATATGTGGAGGAAAATTAAGTGGAAGGCAAATACAAACAAAAGAGATCGTCACTCCTGCCGAATCCAAGAAATGTAGTTTATGCGGAAGTAAATTAGAACCCGAAGATAAATTTTGTAAATTCTGTGGAACGGAAATCGAACATGGTTCCTAATTTTTTTTTTTACTATTTTGGAAAATCAATCACATGTTTAAAAAATTAAATATTCATTTATCTTAAATTTTAAACACATATTATACCTTTAATAATACCTGATATGAATTAAGGGTTATAAGATTCCATCTAATTGATAATAGACCATAGTTAGTTTTTTTTTGTGTGTAGCAAGTGAAAAGATATTGTACAGAACAATTAAATTTAAATATCTAAATTTATTTTAGTAAAAATGGTTTACAATAATAAAAACTAGCTCGAAACCATAAAATTTAAATATCTGAAATGAAAAAAAGATATTTGTATAAAACAATAATGGAAGTGATGAGATACGAAGTTTTGCGAGAAATGCGATAATATCCTCATCCCGAAGGCGGGGAAGTTATATTGCCAGGCTTGCGATGAATCATTTGATATATCTGGTGACCCAAATAGTGATTTTAAAATCGTAAAAAAAATTCGCCACAAAGATTCAGAAAACAGTCCGGTCATAATAAAAAACGTAAAAGAATCGAAAATTGGTGCAGAAGATAGAAAAGCTTATGAAGAATTCTTTAGCGGAAGCGAAGAATCGGGTTATTAGAAGTGCCTCTTAGGATGAAGCTTCATCATTTTTGTATTTCAGATAATATATCAATTTGATCAAAAAACTCTTTATTGAAAATGTTTTGAATTCATAAATTTAGCAAGCTATATTTATTTAAATAATATTGAAGACTCGAATCATTACGTTCGTACGTAAAGTGCGAACTATCCTAAAAAAAGTTCTCGATTATATATCATTATCAACTTAATATTCTTAATTTGAATAAATAGTTTTTTCTAATGACAGGGTTGAAAAAATTATCTTTATAAATTGGGTGATTTTATGAAAAAAAATAAAAAAAATTTTTCCGAGAAAGATTTATCGGATATATTTAGACAAGCTTTAGACATGATTGAAAAGCTTGATGACAATTTAGAGGATTTGGTTGAGTTTTCTTGTAATTTAAAGTTACTTTTAAGAAAAGTCAAAAATAAAATGACCTCTGGCATTGAAAAAGAAGCTCCAAATCGTGTGGAAATAACTCCTCCTGCAAAACCTAAATCTATTTCTTTAGATGAGTTAATCATTGTTGATGCTGATGACATGGATCTTTTAGATGGTTCTGAAGAATTCTAATTGTATAAATTATATTTTAACTACTCCTTTTACCTTCATTTTGATAATTTTCAGAGTTCTGTTTAATTCAATATTTGATGAAATATTATTGATCAAATATGTTTAAGCTAAAATACATTTATAAGTCATTAAGCGTTGTACAGATCAAAAATTAGCATCTTGTTATTGATCA
>CAZRIR010000153.1:0-5927 GCA_964600195.1 uncultured archaeon
CGAGGAAATATCTGATTACCTGAGAGGGTTAATAATTAAATACCCATCGAAATAGTTTTATGAAGGAGTCGAAAATCAATGAGTGAAATTATAGTTTTTTCAATTTTTATTGTATTTATTGTAATTTCTTTATTGATAGCTTTTGCGATAGGAGCAAACGATGAAACCTTCGCAACGGTTTATGGAAGTAAAACTCTAACATTGAAAGAAGTGTTGTTGCTAGCAACCATTTTTGCAATTCTAGGTGCTCTCATCTTGGGAGAAGCCGTGAGTAAAACTATAGGAAAAGGCGTTCTTAATATTACAGTTAGTGACGCAATCACAATTACAGTTCTTGTTTCAACTACAATTTGGTTAATCATCTCTTCCGCTTTCGGATTACCTATTTCAACAACTCATGCCACAATTGGAAGTATTATTGGAATAGGATTAATGGGGGGAGGTTACTTTGGTTTAAATTGATCCTCAATAATAGAAATGGGTTTTTGGTGGATATTGTCACCAATTATAGGTTATGTAGTAACATATGGCGTATACAAAATAATACACAAGCATATCATTAACAAACTGAATGGACTTAAACAATTTGAAAAAGCTGAAAAAATTTTTGCCGTATTATTGCTTGGAACGATTTGTTGGACAGCATTTTCAAGATCGGGAAATGATTGTAGCAATGCAGTAGGGATTGTACTTGGAGGATCACAGGGAATTAGTAATAATTTATATATATTTTTATTGATAATTGGCATATTTTTTGCGTTTGGAATTATCAGTTTGGGACGTAATTTAATTAAAAATGTTGGGACCATGACAGAATTACGCCCAAGTACAGCATTTGCAGCAGAAATACCCACAACAATCATTTTATTTATTGGGACTTCTCTTGGAATTCCATTATCGGGATCTCACATGCTTGTAGCATCCTTAATTGGATTGGCAAAAGCCCAACATGCACCTAAAACAAAGAATTCAAAGAAAGTAGTATTAATCTGGTTTCTTACTTTTCCAATGGCAGCAATTGTTGCCATAGGTTTATTTTATCCAATCAGCTTATTAATCCCTACTTAAAAAAATGCTAAAATTTTAATTATTTCCTTATTTCTAAAATAATTTATTTTTACCAGAAAATTTGCTGAAATAATATTTGATATAAGAAAAAAAAAAAGGAATTTAAAAAGTTTAAATATCTTTTTCTTGAACGGTTTTACGACCATTTCCTTTAGCTCGATTAATTGCTTTATCGAGAATAGAAATTATGATATCATTAAGTGCCCCTCCATCAAGGATGCCACTTGAAGTATTGCATTCTTTACTCTTGATATAATCTCTTATTTTCGATTTTACAAAAAGTATATCTCCTCCTGCTGAGGATTCGGTTTTACTTGCACCTTTTTTCGCCATTTTAATCAACCTCAACGAATAAATTTGAAAACAACAGATCTTATACTATGTTGTTTTTAGAATTTATTTTATTATTTAAATTGGGTATCTGAATTATTAAATGTTATCAAAAAATCAAAATTTTGATGCATCAAAAAGTTAATTTATCAAAAAAAATGAAAAGGAAATTCATAAAAATAAACAATTTAGCTTATATACCAAATAATTAGAGCATTTTAGATTCAGAAATAATAAAAAAAATGATGCTATTATAATATTTAGCGATTTTATATAGATTTTTATGAGTTTTATTCTACGTTTTATTTAGGAGCGGAGAGTACAATCTCTATGCTTGAAACATTAGTTTGTTCTTTATTGTCTCCCTGAAGTTGTTCCGTTCCTAATGTTATGCTTTTATATTCGGTGTTTTTTAAAAACTTGTTCCTTAGAATTTCACATACGTCTACAGCATGAGATATAGCCCTCCCTCGTGCTTTCACCGTACAATCTTCTCCTTTGTTTAGAACCATCATTACTGCTGTAACATAATTCATGGTAGGACGACGCCCAATAAACACAGAATTTTCTTCTTTTGCCATTATTTTAACCTCTTATTTTTTTTCATAAAATGGTGTTTTTTATCCGTTTCAACTTAAATCGAGTGTATTTAATGTTTTAAGTCTAATCTTCATTTTAGGGTAAAAATGACCTATTTTTACATTTACTATGATAATAACATAAGTAAATTACAATCTATAAAAAACTAAAGAATGTAATAAATTTTATTAATTTGTTGATAAAAGAATGAGAGAATTTTATTCTTATTGTCCCATGTCATTTTTAAATTCAAAAAATTTTTCTTTTTCATTTCTTTTTTTTTCTTCTTTTTCTTTAGTATAATCCCATATCACTGAAATGATTAGAAAAAATATTATAAGGACTATGAGGGGGATAAGGAGACCAGTCCGATCAAAAAATAATTTTACCCATCCTATATAGGGTATGCCTCCGATCACAACACCATAAATTTCATCACCTGTTCTATAACCTGGGTCCTCATTCCCATCATTATTATCACCCAAAGTATAAAAATGTAAATCATCACCGGTACCAGTAATCTCAACAACTCGATGAACGACGGGTTCTACAGGCGCGCCAATCCAGTTAGCCTGAAACACAATCACGTCACCTACAGTTATGTCTGATGGGTTTGTTCCTCGAACAAATAGCAAGTCTCCTTCATTAATATTAGGGGCCATGGATTGAGAAGAAACAACAACTACAGGAGTAGGTGTATTTAGAGAAAATTGTAAGATATAAAATGTTATGAATGAGCTTATTACGGCAATAAGAATTACAATGATTGTGATGAATACTTTACCAAATGATTGATAAGTTTCTTTAGAAATTGATTTTTTGTTGTTATTCATGTCAAACTGAAGTAAATTTTAAGTATATAATTTAAACGCTTTTTATTAATTAATAAGAGCAGTAATCTTTCTTCAAAAAAAAAGCTTAATATAAAAAAAAAATTTTAGGAGTTTAGTGCTTTTAAAATTAATTCAGTTAAGTCGATCATTTTTATATCCGAATTCGTTAAATCAATTGCATCAGATAAATTTCTATAACAGAAAGGGCAAGTACTCACGAGATATTCCGCTCCAGTTTGCAGGGCATCTTCTATTCGATTTTTAGCCATTTCGATTGACAATTCAGGAAATCCTTTCTTTACGCCTCCTCCTGCTCCACAACACATCGCAGTTTCTCTATTAGTTTTCATTTCAATCAGGTCAGATATTCTATTTAGAATTACACGTGGTTCTTCATAAACTCCCACATGCCTTCCAAGATGACAAGGATCGTGATATGTCGTTTTTATGCCTAATTTTTTCAGTTTCGATTGATTCTTTTGAATTAAATCTGCTAAAAATTCCACTGTATGTAAAATTTCAATATCATTGATTTTGTCTTTATAATCCATTTTCAGAGTTCGATAACAACCTGCACAACTTGTTATAATTTTTTTTATCCCACTTTTTTCGAACATTTTAACATTTTTTCCAGCAACTTCCTCAAATGCTTTCCTATCACCTGTTCTTAATGCCACGCTACCACAACAGACTTCTTTTTCGCCGAACACACCAAAATCCACATTCAATTCGTTCAATATTTTAACGGTATTAATAGCGACATTTTCAATCTGAGGGGTTAAAGCCGCCGTACAACCAACAAAATATAAAATTTCAACATTTTCTTGACTTGCATCTTTAACTTTAAAATCTACTTTATCAATCCACTTGACTTTTTCTTTATTATCACGTTCATAGGGATTGAGTAATTCAACTAATGCTCTATTCATAGGAACCTGGGCCTCAATAGGATATCCCGCTTCTACTAAATCAGCTCGAAGAGATTCAAATACATTCACGTGATCTACCCAATCTTGAGTTTTAAATTTTACACTTTCGTTATGGGAATTATGGCAAAATTCCAAGCATGCTCCACATAAAGTGCATTGAAAAATCAAATCGCTTATATCTTGACTTAATTCAAGATCACCCCAAAAGAGTCCCTTAAGGATCATGTTTTTTCCTCGAGCAAAATAAGGTTCAAACTTTGGAGTTGCTTCCGTTTTATAGACAGGACAGACATAAAAAAATCCCTTTTCAGGCCAGTTTGCTACCCTGCATTGACCACAATGAACACAGGCTAAAGCGGCTTCCTTATATTGCATTAAATTTTTTAATCGCGATTCTATTCCTTCTCTCGTATTTTTTATTTCCGTCATTTATTTCACCATGTTGTAATTTTCAGTTAAATAAAACTTGCCGGGACTCATGACACCATTGGGATCGAGAGCTTTCTTTATGGTTACCATAAAATTATAATATTCTTCTGTTAAAGCACCGGAATCTACCAGTACTCGTCCAATTATTTCCCCCATCCAGTAATGCACAGCACCTAATTCTTTAATCTGCATTGTTAATAAGTCCTTCCATAATTCCTCTTGAAGAGCTCTATTTTCTCTATTAGTTGTAAAAGAAAGCCCGCCAGTTACATCCAAATAATTTGGATAAACACCAAATACAACGAAGTCAGCACTCGCATTTCCTAATGATAAAAGCTTTTTAGAATTTATTTTATTGAATTCTTCATATAGTTCAACGTATTGTGGGAGTTGATTCGTCCTGCATTTCAAGCATGTTCCGCAAGATGTAGTGTCGGGTCCAACAAGACCCCAATAAATGTGAGCCCATTGCCATCTACCATTTTCATTGTAGAACCACTTAGCAAGATTACCTTCTTCCACGCTTGGTCCTAATTCTCTTATTTCCATCTCCTTGGCCATTTTTTCAATCCTTTCAACCCTATGATCTAATTCTTTTTGGGTATTTCCCACCGTTGTATAAAAGATCACGCTTCCCTTAATTTTCTGATTAACCCATCCTTGAACTAACCTTACTCCTTTCAAATATGCAGCATATTTTCTGGTATAATAATAGAAATCATGGATTGGCACCTTTGAATTCTGCCATTTCATCATCAGATTTGTGGCTTTTACATATTCCTTAATTTCTGAAGTATTTCTAATTTCATATGTGTTATATGCAGCATACTCCGGAATAGGATATAATCTAAATGATGCTTTCGTTTTTATTCCGTGTAATCCAACATCTCCCAGAAATAAGCCACTATAATCGGGGCCCAGTCCAAACCTAGTAAATGGTTTATTACAGAATGTATTTGCTTTCGAGCCCGTGTATATGAGTTCACCTGTTGGTAAAGCGACTTCTAATCCTACGCATTGTTCTGTAACTGCACCATACATGGCCGCACCTCCTCCTCCAACAGAATTATTAGAAAGTCCACCGCCAATAGTTGCTGAAAATCCCGAGCCAGGACCTGTAGTACCAGTATAATAACCAATCCCCACTTTACTTAGTTGCTCACATAATTCACTCCAAGAGATCCCCGCTTCAGTAGTAACTATCAAATTTTCTTCATCGATGTCTAATATACTATTCATCCTGGTAAGATCGATTACAACCCCTCCATTTCCAATTGGTTTGGCTCCTCCTGTTAAATCAGCACCACCACCTCGGGGTATGATTTTTATACCTGTTTCGTTAGCCAAGCTTAAAATATTAGCTACTTCTTCAGAGGTACCAGGTCTCACGACCACGTCAGGAATTCCCTGCAAGACGGTATCACAATTCATTGAATAGGAATAACATACAGGTTTAGAATCTGAAACATATTTTGTTCCAACGATGTCTTCAATTTTTTCATATACTTTTTGTGTTTGTTCCATTTGTGTCACTTTAGTTTTATAGATTAATGGAATCTTATTTATTCGAGAACTACCCCATTAGGGAGTGTCATGTCGCATTGCACGTAAAAAGCTGTTAAATCTGTATTGGTGTGTTGAAGAATTTCATGGCAAATATCATATTTTGAATATTCTGTCTTAACAAAATTTACTTTCGCACTCATTTTCGTTGTGAAGTCATTGAATTTCAAATATGTTGCGGTTTTTTGCCTTAAAA
>CAZRIR010000154.1:0-5883 GCA_964600195.1 uncultured archaeon
AAGTATCAAATATATGTGAAGCGAGTTCCTATCGCACGTATGCCGACATGAAGGGTGTATTTGATTTTATCATAAATTCTAGCAAGCAAGGTGAAGTTATAGTGAAAGTCATTTATTTCATTGCTGATCTTCGCATGAAATGGCAAACAACATTACAAGTTGATATCTCTGATGATGGAAATAACGCTGAAATTGAAGGATTTCTAATAGTAGACAATCAGACGGGTTTTTCTTATGAAAACGTGGAACTAGGATTTGCCATTTTTGAATTACCAAGCACGGAAATGGAAATTCAAAATTATGATGGTTTTGATAATCAAATGGAAATGGCTCAAGAAGCAATTTCAGGACTCAATAAACAAAAAAAAACCCAACGTATGAAAAACTTGATGCTCTGAGGTGAAAAAATGAAAGCAGACGTGCCAACCAGAAAAAAAATTAAGTTGAATTGGTTTAAATCAAAGTGTAACTTAACTATTGAACGGAAAGTCGTGATTGAATACAATGAAAATTCGGTTACGTACAATAAGATAACATGGGATGTATTGGTGAAATATATCCTAACGAAAGAAGAAGACCCTAAAGAAATTCCGACCGGGTCTCCCATAACACTCTATAAGGGGGGATTGCCTTTTCTTTTCTTATCAACATCCGCTTCAATAGGAAATAAAATAATTTCTGAAGAATTAATCGATTCAGATATCACGATTGATGATGATATCGTCAATGTATCTGAGGGTGAAGATAAAGTAACTTATGAGGATGCAAAAAATCCAAAAGAGCACATCGAGGTAAGAACTCGTTTAGATAAAATTTCAAGGAAGATTGCCTTAGAAAATAAATTGGATAATGAAATCACGCTTGAACTTAATTTTAAACAAACGAAAGATGTTACTTTTATAAAATCTCAACCAGAACCTTCTATAGTTGAAGAACCCAATTTTAAATACACTATAAAGATTCCATCAGAACAAAAAAGTAGTGTCATCATTGATTTGCAGGCCAAAATAGTAAAACGAGTCACTAGAATAAAGCCAGAATATCTCAAGCTAGAAGAAAATCGTTTAAATCAATATAAAGGTCAATAATATCTTTTTTCAAGATCTAAAATATACTACAAATATTTGAGTATATTTCTTTTTGATAATTTACTCGACAAATTATCTTAAATTAGAAATTTCTACTAAGACTATATAATTGGCTGATTATTCCAAAAATAAAGTAACTTTAAAAAATAAGTTATTGTAAGATATTTCAATAGATTGATCTAATAAAAGTAGGATATAATGGAAATGAATATTATAAAAATTCGTCAAGTTTTTTATTTCTCGGTATGAATCGGTGTTCTATACCCTTTTTCATGCCAGGTAGATTATAGCAATAATCCGGTATCATTTGTTTAAAGTATTTTGGATTGTCTCGTTCTTCAATATATTGGGTTTTATATAATGTTTCAAAGATTTCTTCTCCTGAAAACTGTATATCCTGAAAGAATGGCATGATTGCACGATCTTTACTGACAAGACCAACAGTTTCCTTTAGTGATAAATTATTTTGCTTAATTATGCCCTTCTCATTTATCATGCTCGTTTTTAGATCATGTTCATTGTATAGACAGATGATACATTGAGGCCAATGTTGGTGAAAATATTTTAATACAATATCTATTACATCATGTTTCAACAGTACAATGCCATATAATACTCCTCTATCATTAATTTCAGTGCGAGTAAATTGTTTTGCTCGATAAGCTTCCAATGATACTTCTTTCATCATTTGATTGAATCTCTTAGCCAATATATTACCCGAATTACGTAGTACAACATCAGGAATCTCATCTAACTTTCTTAGCAAGGAAGGTCTGAACTTATTATGACGAGGAAGGTTTCTCATCAATTCCTCTTTTGAATATCCCTTGAACCGACCTTGGATTTTAAGGGGATCTTGACGTTTACATTTTTTCATTTTAAACCACTACATGAAATTAGATAAGGTTGTTTGATTTTGACCGTTTATAGTAAGAAATGGATCTGCTCTTTTCAAGACTACTCCAACAGATTTTAAATCATTTCTACTTTTAAATTTAATTTTATTTGAACGTAAATTGATAATTCGTTTAGCAGAAATTGGTCCTATCCCAGGAACCCGAATTAATTGATTATATGGAGCTTCATTCGGATCTACTAATCCATGTTCTTCAAAATAGCGACGGGCAAAATGAATTTTCGGATCACCTTTAGGAAGGTTACCATCATCATCTAATACGTCCTTAATATCGTCTAATTTATAATGATAAATTCGTAATAACCAATCACTCTGATATAGTCGATGTTCTCGTTCTAAGGATTCACCCTTCTGATTTTCTAAAGGCGTCCCTTCAATAGGAATGAAAGAGGAGAAATATGCACGTCTAAGGTCAACCGTTCGATATTGCCAATCAATTCTTTTTAGAAGATCCCAATCCGTCTCGTTCTCAGCTGCTCCAAGAACGAATTGCGTGGTTTGCCCACTATTTAAAATTGGTGCCCCATCCCACCTGAATTTTTTATACCCATTTTCCCTTTTTTCCTTAATCATTTTTTCTTGGTATTCAATATGGTGATCTTGCTTGAGGTCCTTTAATTCTTTTAATTTAACCTCGTTTTGCTTTATTCTCATTTGTTTCAACCAGCGTTGCCTGGTGATGATGTCATTTACATAATCTTTTTGTTCAGCAATTTCAGCCAAATAATCCTTAGATGAAGCTTCTGAATTAATGGAAATACGATCTGAAAGAAAAATCGCCTCCTTGAGTAAATGTTGGCTTACTCCTGGAAGACATTTAAAATGTACGTATCCTTGAAAATGATATTTTAATCTTAGCAATTTGATCGTGTCCAACATCTCTTCAGTTGTATCGTCTGCACTACCACAAACTCCTGATGAAATGAAAACACCTTCAACCACGTTCATTGAATACAATTTCATGAAGGTGCGGGCATATTCCTCCGGAGAAAAACTCACTTTTTTTTTGCAGGTATTTGAAAAACAATACTTGCAACTATAAATACATTTATTCGTATAAAGCGTTTTAAAAAGGCTCACGCAACGCCCATCGGGTGTATAACTATGACAAATTCCTGCTGGTGCAGTAGTTCCTATCCGACTTTTTGAATTTCCAAAAAGTTTAGGAAATTTATCTGTTCTACTTGATGAAGTACTAGCACATATATCATATCGAGAATTCGCACCCAATATTCGGATCTTTTCCAAAGTTGAAGGCATTTTATCAATTTTTAAATTTTATTTATGATCCATTCTAAATTATTTATGAAGAGCTTATAAAATCTTATAAAAAAGTAGGGTCACATGAATTTTAATGTTTCATTTTACTAAATCGTCTAATTATTATGTTTTAGAAATGGTTGTTATTTTATCATACAAATATTATCTTTGTTTCAAACAATTAGATATTTGACCATGAATAATTTCTATTCAAATAACTAAAAAATACAATTTTAGCTATGGAAATAACTTTCTTAGGAACTAATGGTTGGTACTCTACATCTTCAAATACTATATGTACTCTGATTGAATCAAATGCTTATTATATTATACTCGATGCTGGAGATGGACTAAGCAAATTAGATAAATATGTTAAAGATAATAAACCCATTATATTATTTCTTACACATACTCATTTGGATCATGTAATAGGTTTACATATATTGAGTAAATTTAGGTTTAAACAAGGTATAAAAATCATTAGTTATAAAGGGACAAAAAATGCTCTTAACTCAATAATAAAACACCCTTACACTACTCCTCTTTCAAATTTGCCATATAAAGTCGAAATTCTTGAATTTGATGAGGGTAATCATTCAAATATTGTAAATTTTACTTGTAAATTGTTGATCCACTCGGATAATTGCTTAGGTTATAGGATTTGCATAGATGATAAAATTATCACTTATTGCACGGATACAGGTGTATGTGATAATATTAATTTATTATCAAAAGATACAGATTTGCTTATTAGTGAATGCTCATACAAACCTGGACAAGAAAAATGGGGCTGGCCTCATTTAAAACCAGAAGAAATCGCAAATATTGCTAAAGAATCGTCCATAAAATTTCTTATTCTCACTCACTTTGATGCAAGTATCTTTAATACTAAAGAGGATCGTGAAATTGCAATTAGAGTAGCAAATGAAATATTTCCTAATACTATAGGTGCGTATGATGGGTTTAGGTTTTCACTTTAAGAGTTTTTATCAGAATTTACGAAATCAAAACTTGAATCAATATTATCATTAAAAATTATATCTTTATGATTTTTCATATCAACCATATTAAATACTGCGGTTTTTATTAATGGTTTTAATTTTTTCTTGTTTAGTGATTGATCTAATAACAAAACTCCCATCAATTTATCATACTTTAATACTAATTTACGAGATATGTTTTTTTCGAATGAAATCCATAATATTTCATCAAGATTCTTTTTGGAATGAGTTATACCTCCAGCAATTGCTTGATATCCAAAAATCTTTATTGTTTGTATGGGAATGCAACCAGGATATTTTGATTTCTTACCCATCATGTTCATGGCCGCAACTTTTCCTTGTTTTTTAGCATTCCCTAATGTAGGATGAAGCATGGGTTTTTCATATAATGGGTCATAAATTTGAGCAACATCACCAGCAGCATAGATATTTGGAATATTTGATTGTAAATTTTCATTTACTAAGATTCCCCTATCAGTTATAACTTCACTCGAATCAAGAAAGCCAATGTTTGGTTTTATGCCAATAGTAATAACAGCCAATTCTGCTGGAAATTCTTTTCCACTTTTTAATAATACTGACGTTAATTTTCCATTATTACCCTTAAATTCTATTACTTCCTCGTCTAAGTAAATTTCAATTCCCTTTTCCTTAATTTTTCCTTCAACAATACGAGCCATTTTTCTATCAAATCCAATAGGCCATAAATGCGATGTCTTTTCTATAATAGTGGTATGTATTCCAATCTTAAAGAAGTTATGAATGACTTTCATCGCTATTGCTCCTCCTCCGATAATTACAGCATTTTTTACATCACAAACTATTTCTGCAACCGCCCTTGCATCATCAAGAGTATAAAGAGTTGTAATTCCATTTAAATCAACCCCTTTCCATGGAAGTAGTACTGGTGAACCTCCTGAAGCAATCAGAAGAGAATCATATTGAATAACCGAGCTATTCTCTAATATGAGTTGATTTTTTTGTGATAGTACCTTCATCACGGTGGCATTGATAAAATTGATATTCAATTTTTCATATATTTCCATTCCTTCTGAATATAAATCATCTTCAGAACAACTTCCCGAAATTAAATTGATAATCTTGCTTCTTTTATAGTATTCATGATTTTCATTGGAAACAATGGTTATTTTACTCATTTCATCATTTTTTCTGATCTCTATTGCAGCATGTGCTCCTGCTGGACCTCCCCCAATAATAACATAATGCATGTTATATCAACCCTAAATATCATTAAAATCTTAAACTTATTTTGAGTTAATATTGGATAAATTCTCTAAGATTTTATACTTAGGGGCTTTATTTTATAAATATCAATATCCTTTTCAATTATACTATAATTTTTGAAGAATAAAAAAATAAAATAAATTATAATGTTAATTATTCATATTATTATTACATTTTTTATTGAAAATATTTACAATGACCATTAAACCAACAGTAAAAATAGATCCCGAGGATACCGTACGTTATTTATTGTATCAACAGTTCTATTACGGTGACGATAAAATTTATGGTCGCACTAAAGATTATTTCGAGCATATTAGGGGTGCTGGTGAAGCAATAGAACAATTTTATAACATGATTACTAAACCAATAA